>DASTBJ010000428.1:0-6200 GCA_035712125.1 Terriglobia bacterium | reverse complement strand
GGTTGCCGATGAAGGCAAACTTCGGGCCGAATTTCGCGACCGCCCACGAGAACGAAAATGTCGTCGTCAGGAAGAGCGAAACCAGGAGGGAAGCGACGAGAATCACAATCGAGCCGGTCGTGCTGACCGTTTCGTCCAGCTTATCGGCGAGAATCCGGCCAACAACGCCGCCGGCCGGAATCGCGCCCCGGAACGACGGAATGATGGAGACAACAGAGAACACCGTGGCCAGCGTCAGAACCATGAGAGCCATGCCGATCACGCGAGCGAGAATGGCTTCGACCTTCCGCGACGTCAGCCAGTGAAATGCATAGACGCCGAGAAAAACCGGAAGCAGAAAGCTGGAGAAGCCAAGTAGCTGTAGAAAAATGTCGGCGACGTAGGACCCGAGCGTCCCGATAAAGTTTTTGGCTTTCTCGGGGAACTCGGGATTACGCGAGATATTAAACGACGGATCGTTCGGGTTAAACGAGATCAGGCTCAGGCCGATCAGAACCGCAATTGTCGCTAAAAGGAGCCCGATGAACTCGTTAAGACGACGGTGCTCTTCGCTGGGGACAAGGTATCCGCGAATATTTCTGCTCATAACTCGCTCCATAGGTTGGATCACGCACGGGACAGGTCAGGGACTTGTGATGCAGGGGAAAATTGCGTCATTCCGGTTGGGAAAATCCGGGCCCCCCTGAGTCAGGGGCGTGGGCTCGCAATCCGGCTGGGTTAGGCTTTCGGTCATATGAAAACACAATCGCCGTGCGCAAATCCGCAAAATGGAAACAACGGGCCTGGCCCCGATTTTACCGGAGGCCCCAGAAGTAGGCGGTCGCGACGAGAACGCCAAGGACAATCCGGTAGTAGACGAAGATGTAGGTCGAGTGGGTTGCCAGAAATTTCAGAAGGAAAGCGATAGACAGGTAGCCGACAACACCTGAGGCAACGATTCCGGCTGCAACGAACGCGGGATCCACGGAGGTAAATCCCTCCTTGAAACCATCGACGATCGCTTTTGAAACAGCCGCGCCGATAATGGGCGTCGAGAGAAAGAAAGAAAACCGGGCGGCGGCCTCCCGCGTCATGCCGCGGAACAATCCCGCGGTGATCGTCACGCCGGAGCGGGACACACCGGGAATCAATGCCAGCGCCTGAGCACACCCGACAGCAACCGCGTCCGCCGTCGACATGTCTTTGAGTTCCGTCTTGCGGCGGCCTGTCCGTTCCGCAATCACGAGGACGATGGCGAGCACGATCAGCGTCGACGCGATAACCAGGGGATGCCGCAGCGTACTATCAGCAAAATCGGCGAGCAGCGCTCCTACGATCAATGCTGGTATCGTGCCCACGATCAGATACAACGCCATTTGAGCGTTCGGCGCGCGCCGCCGGCCGCGGAGCAGGGCGAGTCCTCCCTGAACCAGCTGGAGCCATTCGGCGCGAAAGAACAGCAAAAGCGCCACCAGCGTCCCGATGTGCAAGGCGATGTCGAAGCTCAGTCCGGGATCAGGCCATCCGAAAAACCACGGCGTGAGGACAAGATGCGCGGTGCTGGAAATAGGCAGAAATTCGGTAACGCCCTGGACAGCGCCGAGGACGATTGCCTGAAAAAGCGTCATGATGTCGCGGTCAGACCTCCATGATTACAGGAAGAATGAACGGCCGCTTCGCCGTTTGCTTTAGGAAGTATTTCTTAAGGTCTTTGCGGATTTTCTCTTTTATTACGGTGTAGTCCCCGCGTTCTTCAACGGTTGAGGCGTTGACCGTCTCTACCACGAGGTCTTTGCTTTCGGAAAGAAGTCTTGTTTCTTCGACAAACCCAACGCCGCGAATCACCATTTCCGGCGCGTGTTCGATCATTCCGGTCTGCTTGTTGATCGCAACAATGGAAATGACGATCCCGTCTTCGGAAATGTGGCGGCGGTCGCGAATGACGATTTCGCCCACCTCTTCGAGGCTGCCCTGATCGATCAGGACCCTGCCAACGGGCGCCTTCCCGACAATCTCGGCGCCGAAGGCGTTAAAGCGCATGATGTCTCCGGTCTCGGCGACCATGACCTTTTTTTCAATCGCCCCTGTTTTATCGGCGATGCGCGCATGACGGTACATCTGTCGGTAGGTACCGTGGATGGGTACGAAGTATTTCGGTTTTACAAGCGTCATCACCAGCTTCAGCTCTTCTTCACTGGCGTGACCGCTGACATGAACCGGCGGTTGGGCGCCGTCGGGATAGTACAGCTCGGCCTTGCGGCGGAAAAAATGATCCATCATCCGCCCGACGGCACGCTCATTGCCGGGAATCATACGCGCGGAGATGATGACGGTGTCGCCGGCTTCGATCTTCAGATCTTTGTGTTCGTCGAGAGCGACACGCGACAGGGCGGATAGGGGTTCTCCCTGGCATCCACCCGAGACGACGCAGACCTTTTCCCGTGGATAGTTCCGAATATCCTTCGCGCGAATGATCAGTCCAGGAGGCACTTTCAGAAAGCCGAGTTCTTCAGCGATCGTGGTGTTGTCGACCATACGGCGGCCGAGAAAGCTCACCATGCGCCCAAATTGTTTTGCCTGGTCGAGGACCAGCTGGATGCGGGGGATCGACGACGTAAAACACGAAAGGATCAGAAGACCCTTCGACGTCCGGAAGATCGATTCGAAGCGATCGTTCACGCTGCGTTCGGAGCTGGTATGGCCGGAATGTTCGGCGTTCGTGCTGTCGGAGAAGAGAGCCAGGACGCCGCGGTCTCCGTATGCGGCCAGCGTATGAAGATCGAAGGTCTTTCCGTCGATCGGCGTCGGATCGATCTTGAAATCGCCCGTGTGGATGACGGTGCCTGCCGGAGTCTGAATCGCCAGCGCGAAGGAATCGACAATGGAATGCGTAACGTGGAAAAACTCGACCTTAAAAGGACCGATTTCGACGAGGTCCTTTGCTTTCACCGTATGAAGACGCGCACTCTCCAGCAGACCGTGCTGTTCGAGTTTGTTCCGCACGAGTCCCATCGTGAAGCTGCTGCCATAAACCGGAACGTTGAGGTAGGGAAGAACGAAAGGCAATGCGCCGATATGATCCTCGTGGCCGTGAGTGAGAAAGATAGCTTTGACTTCACTCTTGTTTTCGAGGAGGTAGCCGATGTCGGGCACGATTACGTCGACGCCGAGGAGTTCGTCGTCGGGAAACATCACTCCCGCATCAACAACGATGATGGATCCGCCGTAGCGAAAGGCCATCATATGCATGCCAAATTCGCCGAGCCCGCCCAGTGGAACAACGTCGAGCGATTGATCCGTCATCGGAGTTGATTATACACATCAAGAAATTGATCGATAGTGAGCGTTTCCGCGCGAGCGTCGGGAGAGAGTCCGGCAGTCCGCAGCGTTGCGGCAATCTGTTCGCGCGAATGGGCGGGGCAGATTGTGACCAGATTGTTGATCAGCTTCTTGCGGCGCGAGCCGAAAGCGCGATGGACGAAGTCGGTGAAATCCCTCGATTCGGGAATTCCCGGTTTCCACTCCAGACGGATCACGGCGGAGTCGACTTTCGGCCGGGGCAGAAATGCGCCGGGCGGAACCGTGAATCCCCAGATTGGCGTGGCGTAATACTGGATCAGCACCGACAAAGGGCCGTAGTGTTCTGAACCTGGTGCGGCACGTAGCCGTTCTGCGACTTCTTTTTGAAGCATGATCGTAACGTCGAGGATGTGCTCGCGCGTGGCAATGAAGTGTTTCAGCAACGGTGTGGAGACGTTGTAGGGAAGATTGCCGACAAGGTGGAACGGCTCGCCGGCAATCTGCGGCAGATTCGTGTCAAGCGCGTCTGCTTCGATGATCTCCACATTATCGGGCATGCTGGCGCGCAGCCTGGGCACGAGATCGCGGTCGATTTCGATGGCGATGACGCGTCGCGCGGTGGACGCGAGCTCGCGGGTGAGGCTGCCTCCACCCGGGCCGATTTCGATGACAGTATCCTCGCGGGAAATGGCGGCAAGCCGGACGATGCGTTGAAGGATGTTCCGATCGGAGAGGAAGTGTTGGCCGTAGCGCTTCTTCAAAAACGTCCCGTACGGGATTCGAACCCGTGTTACAGCCTTGAAAGGGCCGTGTCCTGGACCGGGCTAGACGAACGGGACCCAGGTCGAACAACAGCCGTTGATTGTAGCAGGCGAGAGGAACGGAAAAGAATGGAGAAATTGTTCAGAACCAGCGCCGCTGAGATCAGCACAAAGGCCGTGTCACCGGTGCCGGTTTTGGGGCGGCTCGCGGCGTCCTGCGCGAACGCTGAATCAAGAACACGACCCGGTTTGGAGATTTCCGCTACAATCCCAGGCTGCTAATGAGCAACACCGGAATTCGCAACATCGCCATCATCGCACATGTGGATCACGGAAAGACGACGCTCGTGGACGCGATGCTGCGCCAGAGCGGGATCTTTCGTTCCAACGAAGACATTGCCGAACGCGTCATGGACTCCAACGAACTGGAGCGCGAGCGGGGCATCACGATCCTTGCCAAGAACACAGGCATCCGTTACGGCGGCGTCAAGATCAACATCGTCGACACTCCAGGCCACAGCGACTTCGGCGGCGAGGTCGAGCGCGCGCTGAAGATTGTCGACGGTGTCCTGCTGCTGGTGGACGCCAGCGAAGGACCGCTGCCGCAAACACGCTACGTCCTGATGAAAGCCCTCGAGGCCCGACTGCCCGTCATCGCCGTGATCAACAAGATCGATCGCCCCGACGCGCGCATCCAGGAAGTGCTCAACGAGCTGTACGATCTCTTCATCGATCTGGATGCGGGAGAAGATCAGCTGGAGTTCCCCATCATCTACTCCAATGCCCGCGCCGGCATTGCGAAAACGACGCTGCAGGACTCTTCTGAAGACTTGCGCCCTCTGTTTGAAACGATCGTGAAGCATATCCCGTTGCCGCCCGGAGATCCGGACGGCCTGCTCCAGTTGATTGTGGCAAACCTCGATTACAGCGACTACCTTGGCAGACTCGCGATTGGCCGCGTGTTTAACGGCACGCTGCGGCTCGGTGACGAAGTCGGCATCGTGAAGCTCGACGGCAGCCTGCAGAAAACGAAAATTACCAAGCTCTATTCGTTCGAAGGCCTGAAACGCGTTGATGAGACGATCGGCGCCCCGGGGGCTATCCTGGCCATCGCGGGCGTCGAAGGAATCAACATTGGGGAAACGATCACCCATCCCGAAACGCCGATGGCTCTTCCGAGGATCCAAATAGACGAACCGACGATCGCGATGATGTTTACGATCAACACCTCGCCGTTCGCCGGACGGGAGGGCTCGTACGTCACCTCAAGGAATCTTCGGGATCGCCTGGATAAGGAACTGCTCACCAACGTATCCATACGCGTGGAGCAGGCCGCAGGGCCGGAGTCGTTCCGGGTAATGGGACGAGGGGAACTGCAGCTGGCGATTTTGATCGAGACCATGCGGCGTGAAGGCTACGAACTGATGGTCGGAAAACCCGAGATCCTTACCCGGGAAATCGACGGACAGATGCACGAACCCGTGGAACTGCTGACCGTAGACTGTCCGGAGCAATTCCTGGGCGTGATCATCGAGAAGCTGGGCAGCCGCAAGGGACGCATGGACAAGATGGTCAATCACGGATCGGGTCGCGTCCGGCTGGAGTTCCAGGTTCCGACGCGCGGATTGATCGGCCTGCGAAGCGAGTTACTCACCGACACGCGAGGCACGGCAATCATCAATACGTTGTTCAGCGGTTACGTCCCCTGGCAGGGTGATATTCCGTCGAGGCCTACGGGGTCACTGGTGGCAGACCGAGCAGGGAAGGCAACGTCCTACGCGATCTGGAATCTGCAGGAGCGCGGCGAGATCTTCATCACGCCGGGGACCGAAGTCTACGAAGGCATGATCGTTGGGGAAAACGCTCGTGACGTGGATCTGGATGTGAATATCGTGAAGGAAAAGAAACTCACGAACATGCGTGCGTCGACGGCGGATGAGGCGATCCGGCTCGTGTCGCCGAGGATTATGAATCTCGAACAGGCCATCGAGTTCGTCCGGGACGACGAGTACGTCGAAGCGACGCCGCTGTCGATCCGGATGAGGAAGAAGACGCTCGCCGCAAATAAGAGATGATCCCCACGAAAATCGGGGCCAGGCCCGTTGTTTCCATTTTTCTGGGAAGAAATCGGAATCGGACGAACGGAAATCTCAAATCCGA
>DASTBJ010000427.1:0-3345 GCA_035712125.1 Terriglobia bacterium | reverse complement strand
GAATGGCCCGATCACCTATGAATTGGACGGACGGCACTATGTTGTTGCCGGAGCCGGCGATTCGCTTTATGCGTTTGTTTCGACGCCACGATAAGAGGTCCCGAGGAGGAAACCGATGACCCAAAAGAACCGCGCGCTGATCTTTACTGGCCTTGTTGCGGTGTGCGGCCTCGTTCAGGCACAAAACTCTCCGGTAGGCTACACCGACACGCCGATCTTGCCGGGTGTTCCATACCGTGTGCATGATCCGGGCCGGCCTCATCCGGTCGCGGTAACGCCGGCTGTCCAACCGGGAGGTCCGCCATCGGATGCCATCATCCTCTTTGACGGCAAAGATCTGTCGCAATGGACGCCTTCGCGGCGACCCTGGAAAGTGGAAAACGGCTACATGGAGGTCGACTCCAATGCCGGCGACCTGCGTTCCCGGGAGAAGTTCGGCGACATCCAGTTGCACATCGAGTGGGCTGCGCCGGAGCAAGTTCGAGGGAACAGCCAAAATCGCGGTAACAGCGGCATTTTCCTTCAAGGACGCTACGAGGTCCAGGTGCTGGATTCTTCGAACAACCTCACCTACGCAGACGGTCAGGCCGGTGCCATTTACGGGCAGTTCCCTCCACTGGTCAATGCTGCGCGTAAGCCGGGTGAGTGGCAAAGTTACGACATCGTGTTTGAAGCTCCGCAATTTGAAGGCGAGAAGTTGATCAAGCCTGCATACCTGACGGTGTTTCTCAACGGGGTTCTCCTCCACCACCGCAAGGAGTTCATGGGGCCTACGGTTCATCGTCAGCTGGCAAAGTATGTTGCGCACGCCCCCGAGGACGCGCTCGTGTTGCAGGATCACCAGAGCCCTGTTCGCTATCGCAACATTTGGGTGAGACGCCTCGCCGGTTACGACCGCCCGGAGAAGTAAACCTTCAGCCCCTTTGACTCAGCAGGCCTGACGGCAACGCACTCCATTGTCGGCTTGAAATGTGTCGGCATAATAGGTAGCCTCTGGGGGACTGGACTTTCTGCACTGCATGTAAGGGAGCGTGCGTGCCGCAATTCCTACCCCATTACGACCATATACCGCTGCACCGGTTATGGACCTTCGCAACACTGCAGGACGACCTCAACCTTGCCGAGCATGCGCATATTCTCGACTGTGAGGACTGCCGACTCGCACTACAAACCTCATTGAAAGCCGACAATTTTGGCGCAGTGCTGAAGGAGCTGAAAGGTGGACCGGATTCGCCTTAGGCCGTGCTACCGTAAGACCTCGCAACATAGCAAGACACTCGAATTAGGAGAACCTTCAGGTCTATGGAGGAGAGAACGGAATTGGTGCTGATCCAGGTGGACGCCGGCAAATGCGATCTTTGCGGTGTCAGAGAAACGTCCAACTGGTGTACGAGCTGCATGCCGCAGCACTACGTTTGCAGCGGTTGTCTCGAGTCTCATAAGGCGCAGAAGCTTCGTCTGCCGGACGCCTAGGATTCCCGTCGCACCATCGCTCCCGCAAAAATTCTTGTTGCATTCGTTTGCCGTTCGGTTTAACTAGGGACCCTTTTCTAAACTGGATCCCCTGAGGGAACAGATGGTCCGACTGAGTTTGCATGCCTTATCGGTGTATGGGAAGAAGATCACAAGTGCCCTTCGGGCAAGTCACGTTGCGTTCAACGAGATTTGCAGCTGCCCTCCGGGTCAATCCTGCACAGTTGAAATAACCGAACTACCTGGCAGGCGGTTCGAGGCGGTTGTCGTCCGGCCACGATCGGTTGCCAATACGAAAGACTGGGAGCCGGAGGCCAAGGTTGAGGGGACCTATCGACAACTGTTCGACAAGAGAGCAACCGCCCAGCGCATTCGTGACGCCGTTGCCGCAATGGTCGGCGCTCCTCTTCACGAGAACGGCGGCGATCCTGCCGGAACCACGACAGCGCCGGATGACCTCAACATTGTACTCGTCGATACAGGAATTCTCAGGCGGGCTCGCAAGCTCATCGGTGGCTGTGAGCGTTGCAGTCCTTACGCAGAGATACCCTTCGAAAGCATCCTGGATCGGATCACCGGTTATGATCCTTCGGTGACGCAGTACATTCTGGTGGACGGATCAGCGAATTGTCCACGATGCCAGCGACAGCTCCGCGAGACAACTCTCGTCGAATTTCAGCCTCAGATCGACAGCGAGTTCTAACAGATTACGGTTGGCATTCCGAGCGGTGATCCAGGTTCAGTTCGGCCGCTGGTGCGGTCACGACCCAGCTGCTGCGGCGCCCGCCGTAGGCGCGAATCTGGAAACGGCGGTTCACCGCGGCCACTGCCGCATGGCTACGCCCGGTTCTCTCGGCGATGTGCAGCAGCGTCATATCGGTAGATTCCAGCAGACACACGATTCTTCTGATTTCTGATTCGTTCAACGGGCAACCCTGTCGTGCCATACGGGGATCTCCTGTGATTTGGTATTACGAATAGAGGACTACGGTGCGCGCCGCAGGGCCAGGAGAAATGAACGGCATTAATTAGGATTATTCTCATGGCCTCAGCGTTACAGTGAATCGCTGGGGCCTCAGATCCAGCGATTTCGAAGTACGTCATACGAAATACGCCTGGATCGATGCAATTTGCGCACCTTTCCGGAAGTACAACTGCCTCAAAATCACGGTGAATTTTTCGCGTGAGAAGCTGCACTGTACAACTGTCTCGAATACGAACAGTGAAGGTTGAGTTTTCCAGTTGCAATCCGATCGTCGGCAGTTCATCGTTGCTCTTCCAAACGTATGATCAGGTTACAGGTGAATGCGTTATCTAATGATGGCCAGATGATTACCGAATCGTTAAAAGAGAGCGAGGCGGACTTGAATCGGCACTGCAGTTGTCCGCCGGGTCAATCGTGCTCAGTTGAGATTGTCGAGCTTCCGGGAAAACGTTTTGAAGCGATTGTGATCCGCCCCGGGCCCGTGACGGAATCGCAGGAGTGGACCGCGCACACGGCCGTCGTGGGAATGTATCGCCGGCTTTTTGAAGCTTCCGCTACCGCCAATCGCATCCGGGAAGCGATTATTCGCATGGTCGGCGCGACGCTTGCGAAGACGGGAGCCGCCGACGCCGACTCCAACGGTTGTTCAACGAATGACCTGAAGATTGTGGTTGTCGACCCCGTCACCGTACGCCGGGCACAGAACCTGATCGTGGGGTGTCAGGTGTGCAGCCCGTTCTACGCAGCAATACCCTTCGACAGTATTCTTGATCGCGTGACGTCGAATGACGCCACGACGACGCGCTATGTGCTGGCGGAAGGCTCTGCAAAGTGCCCCCGTTGCCGCCGACATCTGCGCGAAAGTACCCTCGTCGAATTCGATCCTC
>DASTBJ010000426.1:0-3389 GCA_035712125.1 Terriglobia bacterium | reverse complement strand
AGACGGCACTGGCACAATCCGCCCGGTCGATTGGATCTGCGGCGCTCTCATGGCCTCTTCGACTTTCGCCAGCTTCAACCGGACCAGCCACTGTTGCTCCATGAGGAACGCCACTCGGCCGGTGTTGGCAGCTGCAGGCGGTGTGGCTTCGTCTTCAGCAACATCCGGCTTTTGCCAGAAAAATAGTGCTCCCGCCACAAGCCCAAGGAGCGCCAGGAGCATGAGGCTCCAAAGTACGTTGTTCGTCCTCGAATTCTTCACGGCTGAATCTCCCTTCCAACGGCAAGCTCCAGCGCGACGAGGCTCGCCTGATAATCGAATAGTGTTTTGAAGTACGCGTGCCGCACTTCGGATCGCGTGCGCTGAGCTTCCAGTACGGGAAGCAGCTCGATCCCGCCTTCTTCATAGGCTGAGACTGTGATGTCTCGCGACTCGTCCGCCTGTTTCAGCAGTTCGTTCTGGAATGTTTCGACGAGATCTCGCGCCGCCTGGAGTCCTGCGTACACGGACTCCACTTCCGCCAGGGCGTGATTTCGGGCGAGCTGCAGCCTCGCCTCTGCTATTTTGAGATCGGTGTCGGCGCGAGAGATCTCGCCTTCGTTTTTGTCTCGGATCTTCAACGGAACATTCACGCCGAAGAGCAGTGTGTTGTCGCTGCCGACGCGCTTGTACCCCGCAAACGGGCTGATGTCCGGCTTTGCGCGGCCTCGCTCGAGAGCGAGACGCTCCCGTGCAGCCGTTACTTCGGCATTGGCCAGGCGAATATCGGACCGATCGTTGAGGGCAGACTGACGAAGCGCTGTGATATCCAACGTCAGACCGCGAAACTCAAGGTCGCCGGCAATCTCCGCAGCACTTGAAACCGATGTCGCCAACTTTTCCAGCAGGCGGATCGTCGCCAGTCGGAAACCGACCTCCGCTTGTTTCGCATTCGAGTCGAACTTTACCCGTTCGAGCCGGACCTTGATCAGCTCGACCTCCGGAATTGCGCCTTCCTGAAAACGTGTCTGATTGAATTGGACAAGTTCATCAAACGTCTGACGATTTTCTCTGGCAACGTCGACGTTGTAGCGTGCGAGCAGCGCATCGAGATACAGGCGCTTTACGTCGGCAACTCCGCGCCGCATGGTGTCTTCAAACTGCGCTTCGGCGGCGGTCACGGTGGCGTTTGCCGCTCGTGTTCGAAGTTCCCTCTTGCCGCCAAGCTCGAAAGTTTCCGTGTAGACGGCTCCAACTTCATAGAGACGGCTGAACGGCGTGGGACCGCTGACCGCCAGATTCTCCGCTGAAACCGACAGGGCGGGGTTCGGACGCACGCGAGCGGCAATCTGATCTGCCTTCACGCGCTCCAGCCTGTATCGTGCGGCCTGAAGGTCGAGATTGTTCTGAATATACGTGTCGACAACGCTCTGTAAGCTGAGTCGCAATGGCTGCTGCTGAGCCGCTGCCTCCCTCGACAGCCAAAGAACGGCAGAACACGTCAGGAGAATAATTCGTTTCTTCATGAGTTCATTCCACCTTGAAGTCACTCAACGCGAGGCGTTCGTCGAGCTTGGTGTTCCTGATGTGGAATTCGATGTCGTATTCCCCTGGTTGAGGAATCGCGAGGTCAGCGACATAGATGCCCGTGACTTTTCCAATCTTTGCCAGAGTCTCCACCACGCTTGCGGCTTCACCCGGACGGCGTACGGTCAGCGAAACCTCTGCCTTCTCGACAGGAGACCCGTCGGTGAGGTCCGTGAGGTGGATGCGAAACTGGCTCGGCTTTCCGGCGATAAGAGGTTCGTATTCGAAGAAATTTTCAATACGGTCCGTGAACTCCGTGCGTGCGATGGGCTCCGCTTCGTCATGCGTTGGCGGAGCAAGCGCCGTGTCGTTCGGCGCACAACCGAAGGCCGTCATCACCAGGAACTGCAGTATCACAGACACTGCTTTCGACGAGTTACTCATTGCGTGTGTCTTCTGTAATGCGGAGTTGAATGAATGAGCAGAGCACGGCACTCGCGCCCTGATCAGAATGGGCGAGTTAGAGGGTGGGAGGGGAGCGTGGTATGGAGAAGCGCGTTTCGGGTGGACTATGTGCGCGAGGCTCTGACGTCAGAATCACACCGCGAGACTGTTTCAGAACAGGAACTGCACTGTCTTCCGGTAAATCAATGGCAAGTGCAAACGCATCCGACGGGACTTGCAGCGTGAAGAAATCAACCCAACGCGCCTTGTGATGAGAATCCGAAGCCTCGATCTCGTCGGCGGCGTGCGGTTCCGCTTCATGGTGATCCAGAAAGTGCGCATGAACCACGGATTCGTGGCTTCCATGATTGTCAGGATCATGGGCATGATAGAGGGGGGCGGTGACCAATGCGACAAGGACGGCGACCACACCCAGATATGCGCTAAACCGCTGCACATCGGTGATTCTTATGTACCTGTGACTCGAAGTCAACCGCGACATCTTCCGGCCGTTTAGGCTATCCTCCTTCCATGAAAAAACTGATCGTCAGCATCTTCATGGTAGCCCTATGTCCCGTCGTGGCATTTCCTCAGGCCGCTGCACCTGCCGGCTGGAACGACCCGTTTCCTGCGCACAAAGTCATGGACAACTTTTACTTCGTGGGAACCAAAGAGCTGGCCAGCTTTCTCATTACGACCCCCGAAGGGCACATTCTGATGAACAGCAATTACGAGGCCTCGGTACCGGTGATCCGAGCGAACGTAGAAAAGCTGGGATTCAAGTTCACCGACATCAAGATTCTGATCGCGGGGCATGCGCACCCTGACCATGTCGAAGGGGATGCCCTGGTCAAGTCCCTGACCGGAGCTCAGGTTGTCGTTGGACGCCTGGAGGAAGCTGCGACGCGAAACTTCAAGCCCGGCGGCAAGGAACACCCGATTGATCGGCTCATTGACGACGGCGAGAAGGTGACGCTCGGTGGAACCACGCTGACGGCGCACGTCATGCCCGGTCACACGAGAGGATGTCTGGCCTGGACGCTCGACCTCAAGGAAGATGGCAAAACCTATAAGGGGCTCGTGGAATGCAGCCTGAACGGCCAGTTCATTCAGTCCCTGGAAAATTACCCGGGGATCGTCGAGGACTTCCGTGCCACCTACAAGAAGGCGCGGACGCTGCCGGCTGAAGTCTGGGTCAGCTCCCACGGTCAGTTCTATGGTCTGGCGGAGAAGTACGCGAAGTTCGAGAAACGCGCCGCGGGCGATCCGAACCCCTTCATCGACCCGCAGGGCTATCTTGCACACGTCGACCAGTTTGAAAAAACCTTCGAGGCCGCACTGGCCCGTCCTCCGGCCCAACGCGGCCAACGACGGGGACAACAGTAGGCCAAAGTGAATGCCAAAAAGCAAAGAAGTGGGCGACAAATGGTCGGTGTTTT
>DASTBJ010000425.1:0-4195 GCA_035712125.1 Terriglobia bacterium | reverse complement strand
CGGATTCAGTTTGCTGATCGCTTCCAGCGGGCTGGCACAGCAAGGATCATCCGACGTGAAACGGCTGAACGGGCGTCCCGATCTCAGCGGCATCTGGACATACTCTATCGATCTCCCCGCTCGCGCATTGAAACAGGTCGTCGGTGGCCAGACAATCATCCAGGCACCGGACCGCACCGGGCGATTAGCCGCTCGCGTCGAAGTTCCCGGAGCAATATCCGGATGGACCACAGCGCCCGCCTACAAGCCCGAGCTCGAAGCGAAAGTGAAGGAAACGTACGAGCGCCAGACGAAGTTGGATACCACGTTTCTTTGCGGACGTCCGGGCGTTCCCCGGCTGGGTCCGCCGCGCAAGATCGTGCAGTTGCCCAACGAGATGATCTTTCTTTATGAAGAAATGTCGGGCGACGTGTATCGAGTCATTCCGACCGATGGACGCAAGCACAACCCCGATCTGGATCCCAGTTACAACGGCGACGCCATCGGCCGCTGGGACGGTGACGTTCTGGTCGTCGACTCGGTGAACTTCGTGAAAGACACCTGGTTTGGCGAACTCGGATATTTCCACAGTGATGCCATGAAGGTTACGGAGCGCTTGTGGCGACAGGGCGAGCAGTTGGCCTATCAGGTTATCGTGGACGACCCGAAGGTGCTGACGAAGCCATGGGTTACGGCGCCACGTCTGATCAAACCTTCCACGGAGCCGTTGATCGAGACGCCCGCGTGTGTGGAGGACGATGCACACCGGCTGCAGAACAACGATCACCATACACAGCGCTAAGGGTGGGGTTCCTATAGGGAACCGTCAACTCAATAGATGCTTGTTCTTGATGTCAGCGCCGTACTCACGCCCTTCGAGAAATTCTCCCCAGGGCGGCTGCTCATCCGCGGGGATCGCATCGAGGCGGCGGGAGTTCCCTCAGACTTGCTTATCCCGGACGGCGCCGAGCGGATCGAACTCCCTGACTTGACTCTGGTCCCCGGCTTCATAGATCCGCATGTACACGGGTGTGCGGGCTTCGATGTGATGGATGCAACGCGAGATTCGTTGGACGCCATCAGCAAAGCGCTCGCCAGTTACGGCACAACAGCATTCCTTCCAACGACGGTATCGGCTCCCGCGGACGTTCTCGATGCGACACTCGACCGACTGGCTCGCCTGTTAGGCTCGGAAACAACCGGCGCCAAGCCGCTTGGCATTCATCTCGAAGGACCGTTTCTCAATGTCCAAAAGCGCGGCACGCACCAGCCTGGGAACGTGCTGGAACCGGACGCGACGCTGCTGTCGAACTGGATACGGCGGGCCGCGGGTGCTTTAAAACTCCTTACAATGGCTCCCGAACTCGAGGGAGCGGGGTCCGTCGCCACCCTTGCCCGGAAGTCGGGTATCACTGTCGCGATGGGCCATTCGGACGCGACGTTCTCAGAGGCGATCGCGGCGACGGATGGAGGAGTCTGTTATGCCGTCCATACCTTCAACGCGATGCGCCAGTTCTCACATCGGGACCCGGGTATCGTGGGTGCTGTCCTCTCCGACGACCGAGTCTTCGCGGAAATCATTGCTGACGGTATTCACGTGGCTCCGGAAGTCGTGCGGATTTTTGCCAGGTCCAAGGGACCGTCGCGAATCGTTCTCGCGACCGACGCGACCAGCGCTACCGGCATGCCTGATGGAGAGTACGCGTTGGGAAAAAGCCACGTGCACGTTGAAAACGGCGTCTGTCGGGATACGGAAGGCCGGCTTGCAGGAAGCACACTCACGCAGGACAGGGCCTTGCGCAATCTCATCGCCTGGACAGACATGCGGCTCGACGATGCGCTGTTGGCATTAACGACGAACCCTGCCGAGGCACTGGCGCTGGAAGGACACGGTCGCATTGAGTCTGGAGCCGTCGCTGATTTGACCTTACTGGATCAAAACCTCGAAGTCGCCCGCACCTACGTCAGCGGGAAGCTTGTTTTTGCGAGGTAACTCTGGGCACAATCGCCAGCGATGGACAAACTGCGAATTACAGGTGGCCCCAGGCTGGAAGGCACCGTCCGCATCGGCGGAGCCAAGAACTCGACCTTGCCGGCCATGGCCGCGTCACTGCTGACCGCTGACGAAGTCGTGCTGACAAACATACCGATGGTGGCCGACATTCGCACCACACGCCGGCTTCTCGGTGAACTCGGAGTCCGAGTGGAGTTCGAAGGCGCGCACGCCGTCCGCGCCTGCGCTGAAAAAATTACTTCATGCGAAGCGCCCTACGATCTGGTGAAAACCATGCGGGCGTCCGTGCTGGCTCTCGGCCCGCTGGTCGCGCGTACCGGTAAAGCCAGAGTCTCACTCCCTGGTGGATGCGCGATTGGCGCGCGCCCAATCAACCTGCACCTCAAAGGACTTGAGAAACTGGGAGCTACAGTGAAGACAGAGCATGGCTACGTAGAGGCTGAAGCCGCGACGTTAACGGGAACACGGATTGTCTTCGACAAGATTACCGTTACCGGAACGGAAAACCTCCTGATGGCCGCTGTGCTCGCGAAGGGCACGACGATCCTCGAAAACTCGGCATGCGAACCCGAGGTTACGGACCTGGCCGCCTTGCTGACGCGGATGGGCGCACAAATCCGTGGCGCCGGGACACCTACGATCACGATCGAGGGTGTCACTGAGTTACATGGAGCGACGCATGAGATCATTCCCGACAGGATCGAAGCCGGGACATTTCTGATTGCAGGGACGATGACCGGTGGAGATCTGGAGATTACCGCTTGCGATCCTACACACCTGGCAAGTGTTATTGAGAAGCTGCGTGAAGTCGGAGCTGTAATCGAAACCGGGAAAGACAGCCTCCACGTGAAAAGCGAGGGGAAACTTCACGCCGCCGATGTGACCACTAAGGAATATCCGGGCTTCGCGACGGATATGCAAGCTCAGTACATGGCGTTGATGACTCAATCCGACGGTATTTCGGTTATTCACGAAAATATATTCGAGAATCGGTACATGCATGCCAGTGAATTGTTGCGGATGGGTGCGCATATCCGGATCGATGGATCGCGAGCGATCGTGGCCGGAAAAACACGATTGACGGGAGCCAACGTGATCGCTTCGGATCTCCGCGCGAGCGCGTCGCTGGTGTTGGCCGCTCTTGTGGCCGAGGGCGATACGATTGTCGACCGCATCTACCATCTCGATCGCGGGTACGAAAAGATTGAAGAGAAACTGCGCGCCGTCGGTGCACAGATTGAAAGGATCAAGTGACGTGTCGGATTATTTGACAAGTCTCTGTTTCAAAAGTAGACAACCACGCTCGCTTTTACAGCACAACAATCCTTCGCTGAGCCGAGTCCATTAATCCCGGCAAGCATCTAAAACTGCACCCACCATTTGGCTTATTTGGCTTACCAAGTGCTACCATGACGGCTTCCACTAACCTGTTGTGAGCGCATCGTAGGAATGCCTCCCGCGAACGCTTCATAAGAACTCTGCAGCAAGCTGGGGAGAAACGAGAACCAGTGGCATACGTTTGACGATATGGCAAAAGAGACACAACCGAAAAAGGTTGAGAATCGAGTACTCCCCAAAGCGCCGACGGGCATTTCCGGTCTGGATGAAATCACGGAAGGCGGATTACCGAAGGGTCGCCCAACACTGGTTTGCGGTAGTGCCGGTTGCGGTAAGACTCTTCTTTCCATGGAGTTTCTCGTCCATGGGGCGATTCAATATGGCGAGCCTGGGGTTTTCATGGCTTTTGAAGAAACCGCTGAAGAACTGGCCATGAACACTCGGTCTCTGGGTTTTGATCTCGACGAGCTTGTGAGCCAGAAAAAGCTGATCGTCGACTTCGTACGTGTGGAGCGGAGCGAGATCGAGGAAACCGGCGATTACGACCTTGAAGGCTTATTCGTCCGTCTCAACCACGCGATCGACACAATCGGCGCGAAGAGGGTTGCGCTGGACACGATTGAGACCCTTTTCAGCGGCCTTTCGAACGCGGCTATTCTTCGTGCGGAGCTGCGGCGGCTTTTTCGATGGCTCAAGGGCAAAGGTGTCACGACCATCATCACCGGGGAGCGAGCCGAAGGCAGCCTGACGCGACAGGGTCTCGAGGAGTTTGTCTCGGACTGTGTGATCGTGCTTGATCATCGCGTGATCAACCAGATTTCCACCCGTCGACTTCGCGTAGTGAAGTATCGCGGCAGTGTTCAC
>DASTBJ010000424.1:0-3465 GCA_035712125.1 Terriglobia bacterium | reverse complement strand
CTGGCCGATGCCAGCGGGGATTGTGGCGCCTGCGAAGTAGGGCTGCCTTTTTCCCCTTAAATGTCCGCTGTCCGCGTGCGATGTACGCTGTTAAATACATTTAACAGCTCACAACAGCCAACGGACAGCGGACATTTGTTTCTACTTCTGCTCTGACCGCCAACCCTTCGCGTAGGTTTCACGGACAACTTTCGAGTATGGACCAGGGCTTACCACCGCGCGGATTTCGATCTGCTTGTGGCGCTCGACCGTCGTCTTTTTAGTTCCGCCACCCTCTTCGCCCCAGACCAACGTCACTTCCGTGCCGGTCTCGATATCAGGATCCACGATCCCGAGGGACAGCATTGAGCGTTCGTTATAGCTGTATCCGCCGAACATCGACGCGCCGACAACTTTGCCGCCTTTGGTGATCTTGTCAAACGTTGCCGAGGCGTAATTCGAAAGCGGAAGATCGATGTACTTGTAAATGTCGGCGCTATCGCTGCCGTTGAACATTGAAGAGAAAACCTTCGTCACATCTTCTCCGTTCCAGGCGAACGTAACCTTCCGCCGGTGAGGCTTCGACGCGATCTTTTCGAGCGCTTCGCGGCCGATGAAGTCGTGATCGAACTTCACGAACGGGCCGTAGCCGATCTCGTACGGGGTGACGTAATAGTCCTCGATATTATTCGAGGCAAAGCTGCCGGCGAGTCCGCCCGTAGCCTCGTAGCTCGATGCCGGGAGCCATTGACGGTACGGTTTCATCCGATCGTCGGTGTAGACAGCCGGAAGCGGAGAGGGAATCCATCCCGACTCCAGCGTATTCGTGGCATAAGCTCTCGCACCGACCTGGACCAGCCCGAATTCCTTTCCGGCTTCCACGATGATTTCCCGAATTTCTTCTCGCTCGGCGTACGGCCCCCAGATCTCGAGCCCGGGCGCACCCGCCATGCCGTGACGCAGGGCCCGAACCGGGCGTCCTCCAATCTTGATGGTATCCATGTTGAAAAACTTGATGTCGGGAATGGGCCCGCCGTTGAGCTTGGTGATGAGCTTCGCGGCATTCGGTCCCTGAATTTGAAACCGATAGCTTTTTCGAACCACGGCATTGCCTTTGGGATTTCCCGGCGACCGATCGTCTTTTTCGACTTTCACGTTGTAGCCGCCCGTCGCAGCATGGAATTCAATCCAATTTGCGGACGGCGCACGTCCGACATACAGCAGCCTGTTGGGCTCGAGGTGAAAGAGGATGCCGTCGCCGATGACATGTCCGCTGTAGCTGCAGGGCACGAATTGCTTGGCCCGGTTTACGGGAAAGTTCGCAAAGCTGTTGATCGCAAGCTTTGACAAGAGCTTGAGGGCGTCGGGTCCCTCAACATAGAGGTCCACCATATGGTGCGACTGATCGAACAGAACGCAGCTCTTGCGCCATGCGGCCTGTTCATCGCGCCAGTTACTGTATTCGGTCGGAACGACCGGGTAAACGTATGCCCCGATCTGAGAATTGCGGAGCATCTGAACCGGATTTCCCGCCGAATTCAGCACGTCCTCGAAACTTTTTTGAGCCATGTTGTCGCGCGCCTCCTATGGTGCCAATTGTCTTTAAATGCGTTTTCGAAAACCTGTAGTCTAGCAGCCCATAGGCCTGTGTGGAAGAGTTAGAGTGTGCTGAAGAGGGCACGGTTTCAGGACCTACCGGCTCTTCCTTACTCCAACCCTTTTGCAGTACAACGCGATCTTGCATGTCGAACAGTGTGGGCTGATCGGCTTGCAGAGATTTTGTCCGTACGCCACCAGCAGATCATTAAAGACGATCCAGTACTCCGACGGGAGTTTTCGACGCAGCGCCATCTCCGTTTTCTCCGGCGTGCGCGATCGGACATAGCCCAGACGATTTGATATTCGGTGCACATGCGTATCCACCGCAATGCCGGGCTTTTGAAAACCCAGGGTAACGACGATGTTTGCGGTTTTGCGGCCCACTCCGGGCAGGTCCAGCAACGCATCCATGTCCGAAGGAACGCTGCCGCCGTGGCGAGACAGGAGTTGCTCGCAGATTTTGTGAATCGTTCGGGCCTTCGTTCGATAAAACGACACGGGATAGATGGCACGCTCGATGGTGTTGATCGGAACCGCCAGCATCGCTTCGGGTGTCGTGGCTATCTCGAAGAGACGATCGCTGGCTGCCAGCGTCGTCTTGTCCTGTGTTCGAAGGCTAAGGATGCACGAAATCAGAACAGTAAACGGTGTCTCCACATATTTCGCGAGCGCGGGAACGGGCCAGCGCTGGATTTCGCGCTGAAGAATTCGAACAACCTTATGAATGTCGTCGGAGTGCATAGTTGGTAAAGTTTTGGGTTGTGAGTTCTCGGTTTTGAGTTCGAGCCGCTCTTACCCATAACTCAAAACTCAGAACCCATAACTCTTCTATAGGGACCGAGTTGGGGAATTGCGGCCCCGTCGTGCCGTGGCTCGGATGCTCCGAAGTGAGTTCCTTCAGGAGTGCTCATTACCGCGTGGCCCCACCCGAAGACACCGGAGCGTTGGGGTTCCACGCACAATTCATGGCCCAGCATCCGAAGTCGATCGAGCACTGATTCAGGAATTGAAGGCTCCACGCTGACATCACAACCCTCAAATGTGGGCTTGGTGAAGCGGCCTGCTTCCAGAGCTTCCTGGATCGTCAGATCGAAGTCCGCAATATTTGCCACGAACTGCGCATGGGCCTGCGGCTGGTTGAAGCCGCCCATGATGCCGAAACCAATCCGGATTCCATCCTTGTGCATGAATCCGGGAATGATGGTGTGCAGCGGTCGTTTTCGCGGCATCAGCGTGTTCGGATGACCGGGCTGCAGTGTGAACAGAGCGCCTCGATTGTGCAGTGCGAAACCAGTCCCCTCGGGTACAAGTGCAGAGCCGAACCCCATATAAATGCTCTGAATCAGCGATGCAATGTTTCCGTGGCTGTCGACGGCGCAGAGATAGATCGTGTCGTGTCCCCGGGAGTTTGTGAAGCCGTCCAGGAGCGAGGGCTCAACATAAGCCGCAGCTCTTTTCATGTCGATCGACGCGGCGCGGCGAACGGCATACGTGTCCGACAGCAGTTGCTCGGTGGGAATTTTGGAGAACGCCGGATCTCCGATATAGCGAATGAGGTCCGCAAAGGCCAGCTTCTTCGCTTCAATCATCACGTGTAAGGCGTTCGAGCTGTGAAAACCCCACTGGCTCAGCGGAAACTGTCCCATCGTGTTCAGCATGAGAAGAGCCGCGATGCCGGTGCTGTTGGGTGGGATCTCCTGGATCGTCCAGCCTCGATACGTCGTGCGGAGGGGCTCCACCCACTCGGGCTCGAAACGTACCAGGTCTTCCGAGACCATAGTCCCGCCTAACTCGCCTGAAAGTCGAAGTATGGCTTCCGCTGTCTGTCCGCGGTAGAAGCCGTCGCGCCCGCTTTGGGCAATTCGCTTCAGAGATGTAGCGAGATCC
>DASTBJ010000423.1:0-6197 GCA_035712125.1 Terriglobia bacterium | reverse complement strand
GGAGCTCAGCGAGCAACTCTGTGTGCCATCGACAGCGCAGCAGTATCTGGAGTTGATTGCCAGGCCTGCCGCTTCCCCGAAGTAGCCGCATCTCAATAGGTCGGCTTGCGCACAGCAGTCGCAATCCCTGTGTGTTGTTGGTGTCGGCTAGCCTCGCTAGAGTCTCTTATTTCTTCCGCTTCTCCCAAAGGCTTTCACACATCGCCATGAACTCCTTCATGGGCCATCTGGCAACGGCCTTTCCGATGACATCCAACGCGAGGTCATCAACCTTCCTGAAACGCACGCAGGACTTCCCCATGTCGAGTTTCTTCCCGGTGGCGGCGTACTCCTTGCGAAACTGTGCTTCGCCGGGGCCGTAGATGCTCATCAGGTAGATCGACATGTGGTTCTTCTGCGACGCGAGGCAGACGTACGGCACCGGCTCATTCTTGCGGTTGAGGTATCCCGCCGGGAAAGCTTTCAGCGGCACGACATAACCGATCATGCCGTACTGAAAAACCTCCTTGTAACCGTCAGGCAGATGTTTGCGGATCGTCTTCCGCACCGCTTGAATCGCGGCTCGGCGATCCTCCGGCAATTCGTCGAGGTATTCCGTCACGGTTGTCGCTTTGATCTTCATGGAAGGCGCCACAGTATACGGCCGCTGGAGAACGGAACGCCAAATTCAAGCCGATATGGGATAAAAATCCTACAACGGCCACCCATCCGGGTTACTTGACACGAACTGTCGCGTTGATATACTCGCCGCAAAATTTCGGAGTACCACTTTCCTATCAACCGCTTTTTCAATGTTTCCTGAGCGTAGAGGACGTCGCTCGACGGTTTCTTCGCCGGGGGGAGGAAATCAGAATGAGAGGCGTTGTACGAGTGATAGTCCTCTGTCTTGTCATTGTCGCACCGTCATGGGCGCAAGTGGGGAACAGCGTCCTGACCGGCACGGTAGAGGATCAAACGCAAGCCCGCATTCCGGGCGTCACGATAACAGCTGCGAACAAACAAACGGGAATCCAGACAACGGTCATCAGTAATGAAGCGGGTTCCTACAATTTACCCAACCTTCCTCCCGGCCAGTACACGCTACGCGCGTCCTTGCCGGGATTTCGACCGCACGTGTTCGACAATATCGATCTTGGTGGTAATCAGACACGACGCTTCAACTTCACACTCCAGGTGGGGGAAACACAGACACAGGTGGAAGTTGCTGTCGACGCGCAGCAGTTGCTGACTCAATCGGGCGCGACGGTCGGTGACGTGCTGCCGGAGCGAGCCGTCCGTGATTTGCCCCTGGTCGGTAACGACGTGCTGGATCTGGTCAATGTCCTCGGCGGTGTGCAGGTCGCTTTGCCGGGAACGCTGACGTTCGGCGAAGACGTCAATCAATCCGCCGGTGCGAGCCGATGGACCACCCTTGCCGGCGTCAGCGCGACATTCGTGAATACCAGCATCAATGGTCTCACCGTCACAGACAGTTTCTACGCGGGCATCGGAGAGCCGGACAACACGTCGGGCATTCTGTCGGTAACCCGCGTGAATCCTGATCTTGTCGGGGAAGTTCGCCTGATCCTGACACCGGTGGATGCGGAACTGGGACGCGGTAACGGACAGATCCAGCTGACCACCCGATCGGGCACTAATCAGTACTCGGGTTCCGTCCGATGGGATCTTCGTAACCCGGCGCTGAATGCTCGAAGCTGGTCGGAGAACTACATTGCAGACGCCGCCAGAATTCGTGAAGGATGCGATTACACGAAGCGTGGGGACTGCACACCCACACGGAACTGGTACAACCAGAATGAATTCACGGTCAGCTTCGGCGGACCGATCATCCGAAACAAAACGTTTTTCTTCGCTCTTTACGATCAGCAAATCCATCGCGCGCGCACACCGGTGAACAACACTGTGCCGACTCCTTGCGCCCGCAACGGTATCTTCCGGTACGCTCCCAACCGGGTTAACGGGAACTCCACAGCAGCACTGGGTACGCCTGGTTTGACCACCCCGCAACGTGTGGTCGGCGTCGATGGAACACCGCTGTATCCGCTGGAATACGTGAGCGTTTTTGGCCCAATCGATTTCGCCAACTTTCCAACTACGGTTGCACCCGATTGCTCCAATATTCGGCTTCTCAATGGGACCCTGACAGGCGCAACAAGTTCGGCGACCGCGTGGGATCCCAATCGATGGAACTTCGACCCGAGCGGCTTCGTGGGCAAGATGTACGCCGAAGTGCCGGCGGTGAACAACTATGAGATCGGCGACGGTCTCAATACCGCAGGTTCACGTTACGTTCGTCATCGGAAAGGCGCCGATGGCGGCAGCGTCTTTGGTACGGGCACGCCTGGTGACAATACAAATCGGAAACAGATCAACCTGAAGATCGACCACATCCTGAACGCCAATCATAAAATTGCCGGACAGTTCAGCTATGAGTTCGACGATGCCGAGGCAAGCCCGCCGAATTATCCGCAGGGTTTCTGGGCCGAGGTGGAGCGGCGACCCCTAAGCTTCGCCGCCAACTTCACGTCGACACTTTCACCGTCGATGGTGAACGAATTCCGTTTTGGACTCCGTCGCTCGTCCAATAAGATCCTGGAAGCTTTCAACAATCCGGATTCTGGCGACGCGGCTCGGAGTTTCTTCCCGGCGATCAACGGTATACCCGTCATGATTACCCTGCCGATCATCGGCAGTCCGATGGTGGAGACCGGTATACCGAATCAATCCAACGCAACGCGCACGCTCACGTTCTCCGACACGTTCAGCTGGAGCCGCGGCCAACATGCTGTCCGGTTCGGCGGGGAATTCCGGATGAACAACGCAGATGTCCTGGGTGGCTATAACGTCGTCACCTACCCTCGACTCACGGGTGGCGCGGGTCTGGTTCCTGTTCGAATACCGGCGGGATCCTGTGGCGGCAACGCCAACTGCGACTTTCAGGTCTTGCTGAACAGCAACCCCAATTACGGAAACGGCGATACAACCCATTTCCAGACCGGCAACCTGACACTCCTGGAGAACCTTCTTCTGTTGCAGTCCGGCTCCATGGGGAACATGAGGCAGTTCTACTGGGTCCAGGACGTGGACCGGCTCGACTCCTTCGAGAACATCTCGAGCTCGACCACAAAGGAGCGTCTCTGGCGCTCGCATGAGGCTGCGCTATTCATTCAGGACGACTGGAAGATGACGCGCGATCTCACAATGAATCTCGGCCTCCGCTGGGAGTATTACGGGCCTCCCTGGGAAGGCAGGGGGATGCTGCCTGTTCCGGTGGGTACCAACCTCGCCGGCGCGTTTGGAATCTCCGGAAACAGCTGGGATGATTGGTGGCAGTCCAATCCCGAAACGCGAGGGCAGCCCACGAGCATGATACACGTCGGTCCGCATTCTCAGAATCCAGACCGATCTATCTACCGGAAGGACACGAACAATTTCGGTCCTGTCGTCGGTTTCTCCTGGAACCTTCCGTGGTTTGGTGCGGGCAAGACGGTCGTGCGCGGCGGGTACTCTATCACCTTCCAGGGCGGCGGAAATCTCGCTGCTCTTGACGGCACCGCCGGCGAGGTTCCCGGTTCTGTCTATGACCAGAATAATTTCATGGCACAGACGAACACCTATATCCGGATGGCGGATTTCGGAGCAGGGAGCAACCTCGTGACGCCTGGGACCTTCAACTTCAGAGACTATCCCTACACCACCGTCGTGCCACTTCCGGCGAACCCTTCCAACCCGGCACAGGCGTTTCGGCCGATGTCGCCCGTTGGTCTGCGATTCCGTCCGCTGGGTGGAATTCCAACCGAATTCTTCGACGACAATTACGTGGCGCCGTATGTCCAGAACTTCACGCTTTCGGTCACGCGGAATCTCGGCCGAAGAATGACTTTGGATCTTCGCTATGTGGGTACGGTGGCGAGAAAGTTGTTCTCGGAACAACCCGTCAATTCACCGAACTTCCTCACCAACGGGCTCAAGGAAGCCTTCGATTCCGCCCGCGCCGGAGGAGAATCCGTTCTACTGAACAACCTGACGTCGTCTGCCAACGGTGCGTTCGGAGGATCGGGAGCGCAATGGATGCGGAATCAGACTGCCGGATGCGGAGGCATCAATATGCGGGATAGCCTCGCTATTGGTGATTACGCCGCTGTCGCCGACTGCCTGACGTTCACCAACGGAACATTCGTTGGGCAACCCGGAGAAACCGGGCTTGTTTTAAAGAACAGCGTCAACGCGGCGTTCCCCAATGGTGTGCCGGACAACTTCGTCATTGCGAACCCGCAGTTTGGAAACCTGAACATCGTCTCGAACGCGAACAAGTCCAACTACCACTCGTTCCAGACGCAGTTCACACTGCGGCCCACGGCGGGATTCAGCTTCCAGGGCACGTTGACCTGGAGCCGGCTGCTGGGGTCGCCGGCCGCGCCGAACATGTTTAACCTTCAGGGAACCGGTCTTGTTTCTTACTACTCCATGGATCGGAGGAATCAGGACTACGGCCTGCTAGGTTCACATCGCACGCTCGATTACCGCGGTCACGCCACAGCCGTGCTGCCTTTTGGACCTGGCAAGCCGTTCTTCGGCAACAGTTCCGGATGGGTGGCGCGCCTCGTCGAAGACTGGCAGGTGAGCGCCATTTACAGCCTCAGTACTGGACTGCCCATGACGGTGGTCGGCCGGAGCGGTTTATACGAAAGCCGCAGCAGTTCTAACTTCAGTCCGTTCACCTTCGCCACATCGGTGGCTCCGGCGGACATCACTCCGTTGGGCGCCTCGATGTTCGGTAACTTCGACGGTGAGGGTGAAGTGGAATGGAAAGAAAATGCGGTCGCCGGCACATACTTCCCCGGCGTCACGTTCCTTCGTGTACCGGATCCGCAGTGCGCAGGTGTCACCACCCTAACGGGTGCCGGACTGTCGCTCAGGGATCGCTGCCAGACATTGCTTCAGGCAGTGGCGGTACCGGACGCCAACGGGAACCCCGCTGTTGTGCTCCAGAGTGCCCAGCCCGGTACGCGCGGTAATCTTGGCGTGAACACGATGGAGGGACCGGGTTTGTGGAATCTGGACGCGTCACTCAGCAAGACGTTCCGGATCGACGAGCGCAGGAGGCTGCAATTCCGGTTCGACGCTTCGAACATCTTCAACCACCCGCAGCCCTGTGCCCCCGTACAGTGCCCGGGCAACGGACTTGGCACGAACCTTTCGCTGAATCCGGTCAATCCATTTCAGGCGTTCGGATCGTTTGGGCAGATTGGCGCCAAGACCCTCTCGGCGCCGCGCCAGTTCCAGGCGACCGTGCGGCTCGACTTCTAAGGTGTCGTCCGCCGGGCCTCCGGCGGGCGATTTTCCCCCCGAACCCTCCCCCGCGCGAGCGGGGGAGGGCTTTTTTGTCTACCTGGCCGTTGCAGGTGCGCTTTGTGATCCTGCGTCTCGAACGTAACTTTGATTTGATCCGCGAACATGAATGGCGACATTTGAAATTCAAAGCAACCCACCACCGCGGGTCGGCAATTGGCCCTCGCCCTCCTAAGGTAGGAGGGCAGCGGCATCGCGTTTTTTGCGATTCCGCGACCATTCGTTGACTTCGGGATTCTCCGAAAATAGACTGCCCGACAACGCTTTCTGCGACACGAACAGAACGTCCACTTGCCGTGAGCAAAGGAGTTCCTGTGAGTCAACGTCTCCGTTTATCCATTCTTCTGCCATTGATCGGGAGTCTGCTTGCGTCATCGCCGGTTTCTGCCCTCGGCCAAACGCGAGCGCCTTCGCCGCCTTCTTCAAAGACCTGGACTCCGCCAGTCCTCTCGAGTGGCGAGCCGGATTTGCAGGGAACATGGACCAGCACGACAACGACGCCTTTGGAACGTCCTCCTCAATTCGGAGACAGGCTTTTCCTGACCGATCAAGAGTTCGTCGAAGCCCAACGGCAACTCGACAGGCTACGCGATGCGGATAATCGGGAAACCCTTGCTCCGGGCGCTCGCATCGGTACGGGCCCGCCAGACCATTGGACGGAGCGCGCGCGTGAGGCATCCCGTCAAACGTCGCTTGTGGTGGAACCGCCGGACGGTCGCGTGCCCGTAAAGGCGGCAGCAGAAGAGAAAAGAGACTACAACCTGGCACGCAGCACCGACCACTGGGACTACATGAGCCCGTGGGACCGCTGTATCACGCGCGGAATGCCTGGCGGAATGCTTCCC
>DASTBJ010000422.1:0-4726 GCA_035712125.1 Terriglobia bacterium | reverse complement strand
CCGATCTCTTCGACCATGGGAGAGATCCTGCTGATCTCCATGACGAGCCAGACGACATCTGCAATGGATCTGCGCTCCCTTGCGGACTGGGTCGTTCGACCCCGGCTGCTGGGTGTGCCCGGAGTCGCGCAGGTCATGATTATTGGCGGGGAAACCCGGCAGTATCAGGTTCTGCTGGATCCGGCGAAGCTCCGGGACTACGGACTCACCCTTCGGCAGGTCATGGATGCTGTGGCGGGGTCCAACGTGAATTCCTCCGGCGGCTTTTTGGAAAGGCCGACGGAGGAATACATGATTCGTGCTCGCGGCCGTGTGAACTCCCTGGAAGATTTGGCGAACTCCGTCATCACCGTGCGGAACGGCACCGCTGTTCTGGTCAAGAATGTCGCGTCCGTCCAGTTTGGCCCAGCCTTGAAACGCGGTGACGGAAGCTTCAACATGCACGCCGACGTCGTGGCGACTATTCAGAAGCAGCCCAACGCGAACACCATCGAAGTGACGAGACAGATCGAATCGGCGCTGGCAGAGCTGGGTGGGACGCTTCCAGCGGATGTCACTGTTGAGACCAAAGCCTTTCAGCAAGCCGCATTTATCGAGCGAGCGGTAGACAACGTCCGGACGGCATTGTGGGAAGGCGGACTTCTCGTAGCGGTCGTGCTCTTTCTATTCCTGTGGAATGTCCGCACGACCGTCATCAGCCTGACCGCAATCCCGCTTTCTCTGATCACGGCAATCCTTACGATGAGCTACTTCGGCATCGGCATTAACACGATGACTCTGGGTGGCCTTGCGATAGCGATCGGTGAACTCGTCGACGATGCCATCATCGATGTCGAAAACGTTTTCCGCCGGCTGAAACAGAACGTTCAGATGGGTCTTGCGCAGACGCCGGAGACCGTAATCTTCAGGGCTTCCAGCGAGGTCCGAAACTCGATTGTATTTGCGACACTGATCATCGTTCTGGTCTTTCTGCCGCTCTTCAGTCTTGGGGGTTTCGAAGGCCGGATGTTTGCGCCGCTAGCGTTTGCGTACATCGCATCGATTGCGGCGTCACTGCTGGTCGCGCTCACTGTAACTCCCGCGCTCTGTTATTACCTGCTTGGGCGATCGCGGTTGTTGCACGAGCAGAACGACTCCTGGCTTGTGCAGTGGCTCAAGCGGCGGTACACGAAGAGTTTGAATTGGGCATTGGAACACCCGTTTCAGGTTATCAGCAGCTCGCTGGCTTTGCTGATTGTCGCTCTCATGGTGTTTCCCTTCATGGGCCGCGAATTTCTGCCTCCGTTTAATGAAGGCGCCCTGAATATCAACATCACTCTGCCGCCCGGGACATCATTGCAGGAGTCCAACCGCATCGGGCGCACGGTAGAAGAAGTTCTTCACCGCACGGCCGAGGTCGTCTCAACGACGCGACGGACCGGACGTGCGGAACTCGATGAGCACGCGGCCGGTGTGAACATGAGCGAGATCGAGGTTGTTACCCAGCCTCTGGGGCGATCGCATACCGCGGTGATGGAGGAAGTCCGCCAGAATCTGGCGCAGATTCCCGGGGTGATTTCCGAGGTAGGGCAACCGATTTCACACCGTATCGATCATCTTCTTTCTGGAACACGTGCACAAATTGCGATCAAGCTATTCGGCCCCGATCTGTCAACACTGCGAAACAAGGCCGAGGAGATACGGAAGACCATGGAGACCGTTCCGGGCGTCGTAGATCTCATGGTTGAGCCGCAAACCGGAGTGCCGCAGGTGCAGATCAATCTCGATCGAAGGTCAGCGGGGGCTCTCGGCTTGCGCGCGGATCAACTCGCTCAGACCGTCGACGTTGCCTTTAACGGTGAGTCGGTATCTCAGGTGCTCGAGAATCAGCGTACATATGATGTTGTAGTTCGGTTCGATGATGCGTCACGGCAGTCTGTCGAGACTATCGCGTCAACCCTGGTGGACACACCGGCAGGCGCGAAGGTTCCTCTGAACCAGGTTGCCGAGATCCACGTGGACCAGGGGCCGAACACGATTAACCGCGAAAATGTCCAGCGTCGCATCATCATTCAAGCCAACGCGGCGAATCGAGATCTGGGTTCGATCATCGACGAGGTCCGTTCGAAGATCGGCAGGGAAGTTGCGTTGCCCGAGGGTTACTTCGTGCAGTATGGCGGTCAGTTTGAAGCGCAGGAGGCCGCCGCCAGGCAGATTACGGTGATGTCGGTTGTGGCTATCGGCGGGATTTTCCTGTTGCTGTATCTGGCGTTAGGGTCCGGCCGCCTGGCTCTGCTCGTCATGGCAAATTTACCCCTTGCTCTCATTGGCGGCGTTCTCATGGTTTTCGTTTCAGGCGGCACACTGTCGATTGCTTCTTTGATTGGCTTCATCACTCTCTTCGGAATTGCGACGCGTAACGGGATCATGCTGATTACGCACTATCAACACTTGATCAAGGAAGAGAGCGTGCCGTTCCGGCAGTCGGTCGTGCAGGGATCACTCGAGCGTCTGAGCCCTATTCTGATGACGGCTCTGGTTACCGGCGTCGGGCTGATTCCACTTGCGCTGGGCGTCGGCCAGCCTGGAAAGGAAATCCAGCAACCCATGGCTGTTGTCATCCTGGGTGGTATCGTGACCTCGACATTTCTAAATATGGTTGTGATTCCCGTGCTGTTTTTAAGGTATGGTCAAGCGGAAGCGGTGCAGAAGGCGCGTTTGCGGCAAGGAACTGCGCCGGCTGTAACGGAATGACATCGAATCCAGCCCGCAAAAAAGCACCAACAACACCCGCCACCATTTGGCCGGCCTCGGGGATTGGACGTAATTGAGAGGAAGCTCCATGAATAGCTTCCAGTCACTCTAAGAAATCGAAGGGATCTATGGGATTGGAAGCGTTTCTCGTTTTGGCGTTGATTCTCGCAAACGGTCTCTTTGCGATGTCCGAAATGGCGGTTGTTGCGGCTCGCAAGTCTCGGCTCCAGGAGCGCGCCGATCGCGGCAGCAGTACTGCACGGATGGCGCTGGAGCTGGCGAACTCTCCAAACGATTTCCTATCCACCGTCCAAATCGGGATCACCGTAGTCGGCACACTTGCCAGCGTAGTCGGCGGCGCGACCATCGCGAAGCGGATAGCGGTTCACCTGGATCAATACGAATTCATCGCTCCGCACGGTGAATCCGTCAGCCTGGTGATCGTTGTGGTCGCCATCAGCTACGTCTCGCTGATCCTCGGCGAGTTGGTGCCTAAGCGGCTCGCCCTCCGAGCTCCGGAACGGGTTTCCACGATCGTTGCGCCGTTCTTGCGGTCGATTGCATTGATCAGCAAGCCTCTGGTCCGATTTCTCAGTTGGTCCACTGAGATGGTTCTTCGGCTAATTCCTACACGCCACTCGACCGACGCTGAAGTTACGGAGGAAGAAATTAAGGGTCTGATCGATCAGGCCGTGAACACCGGCACGATGCAACACGCGGAAAGAGAAATGTTGCAGGGCGTTTTCTGGCTGGGAGACCGGCTCGTGAATCAGATCATGACGCCGCGGACCCGTATTGTCTGGCTTGATGTTACGGCGGGGCAGGAAGAAGTGTTGGAGACGATAAAGCAGAGTCACTTCACGACGTTCCCGGTGGCGGAAGGTTCGCTCGATCACGTCCTGGGAACGATCGATGTCAAAGTACTCCTGCCAGGTGCGGTCCAGACGCAGATGCTGGACCTGCGAAATGGATTAAAGCCGCCACTCATGGTCCCGGAAACAATTCCCGCAGTCCGTCTGATTGCCATGTTTCAACAATCACGAAACCACATGGCCATAGCGGTGGACGAACACGGCGATACGCAGGGCATTATCACGCTGACAGATATACTCGAGACGATCGTCGGTGATATTCCCGCACCGGGCCAGCCCGAACCGCCGTCTGCGGTGCGGCGCGATGATGGCAGCTGGCTCGTCGACGGCATCATGCCACTGGTGGAGTTGAAGGATCTTTTGAGAAATCCGTTGATTCCGGAGCCGCCCGACGTCACGACGGTCGCTGGGCTCGTCGTTGCGGGGCTGGGGCGTATCCCGACAGCCGGTGACGCGGTCAGCATTGCCGAGTTTGAGTTTGAAGTCGTCGACATGGATGGCGTCCGCGTCGACAAGGTGCTTATTCGGCCGGGCGAAGCGGACCTCGGGCACGCGTAATTCCTGGCGCAATTAACCCGTCACGTTTCACGTCTCGAGTCTGCCGCCATCAGTACACCCTTGCGCTTGAGGTCCGGGCACTCGTGAAACACGGAATGCGGACACGACGCGCAGATGATGGAATCCATTTGAGCAATGGCGGCGTCAATCGCCGGCCCGGTTCTCGGGAAGATGTTTTCTCCTCCGATGGCGTGGTCGAGACCAGTGGCTTGAAGCATTTCTCCGGGCTGAGTCTGTAACCCGGTCACCCGCAAACGAACTCGGTGCTTGTGGCAGCTGTCGACGATCGTTCGGAGCGCTTTCTCTCCGGTTGCGTCGATCACTGGAACGCGACCCATCCGGATGATCAACATGCGAATACGTGGGATGTGATTCAGGATTTCCTGCTCGAACTTTGCAGCGGCACCGAAAAACAGCGCGCCATCCACGTTAAGAATCGTCAGTTGTGGGCAGTCCGCGCGTTCCGCGCTTATCGCAGCCACTTCACGCTTGCGTGCCGCGGGGTCAGGCAACACTTTCTGTATCGTGTGCGAATCTCCCATTCTCTTGATGAATAAAACGCA
>DASTBJ010000421.1:0-11881 GCA_035712125.1 Terriglobia bacterium | reverse complement strand
GGATTCGCGTTCAACACCCGCCGGGCACCCTTCGATGACATTCGCGTTCGGAAGGCTTTGACGCTTCTGATAAACAGGCCCCTGATGATCGAAAAGCTCGCGTATAACGAGTACGTTATGAACAATTCGTACTCCCCGGCCAGCGTTTATGAGAATCCTTCGAATCCGAAGAATCTCTACGATCCGCAGACCGCCCTCAACCTGTTGGCCGAAGCCGGTTGGAAAGAACGTGATTCCCGTGGCCGGCTTGTCAAAGCCGGTCAGCCGCTGACGATCGAATTGATGTATCCGGTCCAAACATTTCAGCCCTACCTTACGCTCTATCAGGAAGACTTGCGGAAAGTTGGCATCACGCTCAATCTTCGTTTCGTCAACCCCGAAACCGCTTTCAAGCTCGAGCATGCCGAGAGGCAGTATCAGATGGCTTATACCGGATGGGGCGGATTGTTGTTTCCGAACCCGGAAACAACGTTCCATTCGTCTCTAGCCGACAAGAAGAGCAACAACAACATTACGGGCTTCAAGAACGCGCGGGTTGATGAGCTGTGCAAGCAATACGACGTTTCGTTCGATCCACAGGAAAGGATCCGAATCGTTCGGGAAATCGATGGGATCGTCGCAAACGAGTATCACTATGCCCTGCTGTGGACGGGTCCGTTTACGAGAGTTCTCTATTGGAATAAGTTCGGCACTCCACAAGGCTATTGGTCGCGCACGGGCGACTACTACGGCGCGGGGAATGGCCCGGGACTGATACAGATGTGGTGGGCGGATTCGGCGAAGGCGGCCGAACTCGATGCCGCCCGTCGCGATCCTTCAAAAAAAATGGACGTGGGGCAGGTGGAAGATCGTTACTGGCTCGACTTTGATGCGAAACAGCGATCTGAAAAGCCGGCAGAGGGCGGAAAGTGATGAGACTATTCACAACGCGCGCGCTTTGTTGTCTGTCGGCTGTTCTGCTCCTTTTGTCGAACTGCCAGCCTTCCGGCTCCGACAATCCCTCATCCACTGACTCGTACGGAACCAGCAATTCGAATGCATCGCTGAATAAAGAGGATTACCCCGTTTTTCCCGACGCGGACGCCGGAGCGGATCCTTCTGTTCCTGCTGAACTGGGAGGCAAAGGTTTCACCGGGGAAGGCTGGGAAACGAACACCAGCTTCGAATTGATCGGAGACCCGCGGGCAGTCAAGGGCGGCCTCTTCCGAGACCGGATTACGGATTTCCCTGGCACTCTGCGCATGGGAGGGCCCGAGTGGAACACGTCGACGAACTACATGATCGGCGAATTGGTCTACGAGACCCTGATCGCGCTCGATCCGACGACACTCGACTACATGCCTCAACTGGCGACGCACTGGCAGGTAGCACCCGACAAGATGTCCTACCGTTTTCGCCTTAATCCCAATGCCAAGTTCTCCAATGGCGAGTCCGTTACCGCCGAAGATGTCATCGCAAGCTGGAAGCTTCACGCCGATAAGAGTCTGAGAGACCCGGCAATGTATTCCCAGTTCAACAAGTTCGACGAGCCGGTCGCGGAGAGCAAGTACATCGTCCGCGTGCATACCAAAGGGAACACTCCCGAGTGGCAGAACCTGCTGAACTTCGGCACCAGTATCAATATCTTCCCTGCCAGTTCGTTGAAGGGCGTGACGGGTGCGACCTACATTGAAAAATTCAACTTCGCGTACCTGCCTGGCACCGGTCCCTACATTGTTAAGCCGGAAGATATCAAGAAAGGAAATTCGATATCGATGCGCCGGCGTAATGATTATTGGGCTGAAAAGGCGCGTTGGAACGTCGGCTTGAACAACTTCGATGAGGTTCGTCTCACCGTCGTACGAGACGACAATATTCGCCTTGAACAGTTCAAGAGAGGCGACCTCGACTTTTATTATGTGAACCGCTCGAAACACTGGGTCGAGGACCTGAGCCCCATGGCTCTGGACAAGGTCGAGCGGGGACTCATCCAGAAAACGAAGACCTTCAACGTTCATCCACAATCGTGGTCCGGCTTCGCGATGAACACCACCCGGCCGCCCCTGGACGACATTCGCGTGCGGAAGGCCCTGACATTTCTCCTGAACAGAGAGCTCCTCATCGAGAAATTGTTCTTTAACGAGTACGCTCCGTCAAACACGTATTACCCCGGAACCCTCTACGAAAACCCCAACAACCCGAAGAACCCCTACAACCCGCAGGCCGCGGTGCAACTTCTGGCCGAAGCGGGCTGGAAGGACCGGGATACGCAGGGTCGTCTCACGAAGAACGGCAAGCCGTTTATTATCGAGATGCTGTATGACAACCAAAGTTCCCAGAATATCCTCACGATCTACCAGCAGGATCTTCAGAAGGTCGGCATCACGATGAATCTTCGGCTGGTCACGTTCGAGACTCGGGTGAAACTGACCCACCGCCAGCGCCAGTTTGATATGGTCTATCAGGCGTGGGGACCCAGTGCCTTTCCGGATCCGGAGACCACTTACCATTCGCGTCTTGCCGCTCAAGAGGACAACAACAACATCACAGGCTTCAAGGATCCTCGCGCCGATGAACTCATGGAGAAGTACGGAAAAAGCTTCGACCTGAATGAGCGCGTCATGCTGATTCGAGAACTGGATGGCCTGCTCGCAAATCAGTATCCGTACGTCCTGCACTGGAGCGCTCCAAATCTCCGTCTCGCCTACTGGAACAAGTTCGGACAGCCGCGAGGTTATGTCACCCGAACCGGGCACTACATGAGTGACCTGGGCCAGGGACCAGGCGTCGAACGGCTGTGGTGGATCGATCCTGAAAAGGCGAAAAAGCTCGATGAAGCCATGAGAGATGCTTCGATCAAGCTTCCTGTCGGGCCTGCCGAAGACAAGTACTGGCTCGAGTGGGGGAAAAAGGAATCGGTGGCGAAGTGAATCATCGATCGGAGCATTTCCTGACACAATGACGGGCTATTTCATCCGCCGATTCCTGTTGATCATTCCAACATTCCTCGGCATTTCAATGGCGATTTTCGCCATCATGCATTTTGTTCCAGGTGGTCCGATTGAACGCCAGATCATGCGGTATCAGATGGCGCAGTCGGGCGAGGGCGGCGTCGGCGGTGGGGGCCGGGGAGCCGTGGAGATCCCCGCCGAAGCCCTGGAAGAAATGAAGAAGTTCTACGGCTTCGACAAACCGCTTCACATTCGCTACGCAACCTGGCTGTGGAATGTGCTCCACTTCGACCTCGGCCGTTCGTATATCTACCAGGACCCCGTGTGGGACGTCATCAAACAGCGGTTCCCCGTATCGATATTCATCGGAATGACGAGTTTTGTTCTGAGTTATCTGATCTGCGTTCCGTTGGGAGTTTTGAAGGCTGTCAAACACGGATCGAAGTTTGACTTTTCCAGCAGCTTCATTGTTTTTCTCGGATACTCGATCCCAGGTTGGGCGCTGGGCACGGTCCTGCTGGTATTGCTCGGCGGCGGAAGCTTTTGGAGCGTGTTCCCTCTGGGAGGGTTTCGCCCTTCCAACTGGGAATTTTTGAGCCTGTTCGACAAGGTTACGCAGCAGATCTATTACATGTTCCTTCCGGTCTGCTGTTACATGCTCGCGCAGTTCGCCACGCTGACGATTCTCACCAAGAACTCCCTGATGGAGAATCTCGGGCAGGACTACGTCAGGACGGCGTTCGCCAAGGGACTGGATGAAAAACGGGTTATCTTCGTCCATGCGCTGCGAAACTCGTTGATACCGATCGCAACGGGACTGGGTCATGTGATCAGTCTGATCCTCGCAGGTTCCTTCCTTATCGAAAAAGTGTTCAATATTGATGGCATGGGTTATCTCGGCTACACCTCGATTCTTCAGCGCGACTACCCTGTGGCACTCGGTATCCTCGTGGTCTCCAGCCTGTTGATGCTCATCGGGAATATCCTTTCCGACATGATCTATGTGATTGTCGATCCCCGCATTCGATTCAATTGAAGCAGGAAACGCCACCACCCGCCGAGAGCACCATCGGAACTGTCGGGCTCCCGCCACCGGTATCGCCGGGACGATCCGCCTCCGTCTTCAGACGCCGTTTGCGGAAGTTCACGACGCTCAAGCGCGGGTATTACGCGTTTCTGTTTCTCGCTTTCGCATACGCGATCTCGTTTGCGCTGCCGCTGCTCATCAACAACAAGGCGTTGGCCGTCCGTTACCAGGGAAACTTTTACTTTCCAATCCTGCGGTTCCATCCTGCCTCGGAGTTTGGAATGGAAGCCTTTGGCGAACCGAATTACCGGGAATTGAAAAAGAAACTTGCCGAGGAAAACAAGGGAGACTGGGTTCTGATGCCACCGTATCCATACAGCCCAACGGAATCTCTTCTGGACCTGCCCGGCACTCCGCCGCACGAACCTTCGCGCGAACATATTTTCGGAACAGACACGACCGGCAGGGACGTGTTTGCCCGACTCGCATACGGGTTCAACATCTCGCTGTCTTTTGCAGTCCTTGTTCTCATTTTCGCGTACGGCTTCGGTATTTTTGTCGGGGCGATGCTGGGATATTTCGGCTCGATCACCGACATCCTCGGGCAGCGTGTGATTGAAATCTGGTCCTCGCTTCCCTTTCTATACACCATCATCATTATCAGTTCGATTGTCGTACCCATCTATACGCCCGGACGAAACCTGCTGCTGCAACAGTCGTTCTGGCTGTTGATCGGCATTCTGGCCATCTTCGACTGGATGAACATCACCTACTATGTTCGTGGAGAGTTCTACCGGGAAAAGGCGAAAGACTATGTCGGTGCAGCGATTGCCATGGGGGTCTCCGAACCGAAGATCATCTTTAAGCACATCCTGCCGAACGCCCTGACGCCGATTGTGTCCTTCGCGCCCTTCACCATCGTCGCCAATATCAGCGCGCTGGTAGCCCTGGACTTCCTCGGCTTCGGATTGCCTGCACCCACCCCGAGCTGGGGTGAACTGATCGGCGAAGGCGTGTCAAATTTGACATCCTGGTGGCTGGTGTTCTTTCCGATCGGGGCATTGTTCCTGACGCTGTTGCTCATCGTTCTTATTGGGGAGTCGGTCCGAGATGCCTTCGATCCCAAGGATTACTCGAGGTTGCGGTGAGCACGAAACAGACACCTCTTCTGCAGGTTCGAAATCTTCAAACGCACTTCAAGACCGAAGCCGGCTGGGCGAAAGCCGTGGACGGAGTTAGTTTCGACATCCTTCCGGGCGAGGTTATCGGGATGGTGGGCGAGTCCGGCTCAGGAAAGAGTGTGACGGCTCTCAGCATCCTGCGGCTCATTCCCGATCCCCCGGGAAAAATTATCGGCGGCTCAGTTCTCTATAAGGGACAGGATCTGCTGAAACTTTCCTGGGAGGAGATTCGCCATGTTCGCGGGAACGAAATCAGCATGATCTTCCAGGAGCCGATGACGTCCCTGAATCCCGTGTTCACGATCGGCATGCAGATCATGGAAGTGATCCTTGAGCACAACAAGGTTTCGCGCAAGGAAGCCTTTGACCGCTCCGTAAGAATGCTGGAACTTGTCGGAATTCCGGGACCGGCAAGCCGAATGAACGATTACCCGCATCAGTTTTCCGGGGGGATGCGGCAGCGGGTGATGATTGCCATCGCGCTCGCGTGTGATCCTTCCCTGCTGATCGCCGACGAACCCACGACCGCACTGGATGTCACCATACAGGCGCAGATCCTGGAACTGATGCTGAAGGTCAAAGACGAACGGAAGGATGCGGCAATCCTTCTCATCACGCACAACCTGGCGGTCGTCGCGGAAACCTGTCATCGCGTGATGGTGATGTACGGTGGAAAGATTCAGGAGATAGCTCCGGTTCGCGAACTCTTCAAAAATCCGTTGCATCCCTACACGAAAGGCCTGCTGGCGTCGTTGCCGGCTGTCGACGAAAAGAGGCACTCCCGATTGAGAACGATCCCGGGCAACGTGCCCAGCATTCTTGACCTGCCTGCAGGCTGCAAGTTTGTGACGCGCTGTCCGGAGCGGCTTGAGAAGTGTTTTACATACGAACCGGAATTGATTGAAGTGTCTCCGGGCCACTGGGTCCGGTGTGTGCTGGTGGAAAAGTGAAGCTGATTGAAGTCCAGGATCTGCGGGTTCGGTTCCCCGTCACAGGAGGCGTCTTTGCCAGAAAAATCGGCGAAGTGCGCGCCGTTGACGGCGTCTCGTTCACTCTCGAGCGTGGAGAAACTCTCGGGCTCGTTGGAGAATCAGGATGCGGCAAAAGCACGGTCGGCCGCGCGGTCATCAATATCCTGCGCTCCATGAGCCACGGAGTCGAAATTTCCGGGAAGATCCTCTACCACCACAAGAATGGCGTCGTGGATCTGGCCGGACTGTCACGTTCCCAGATGCGTCCGTACCGATCCGACATCCAGATGATCTTTCAGGATCCGTATTCGTCGCTGAACCCGCGCATGACCGTGAACCAGATCGTCGAGGAACCTCTCAAGATCCATACGAAAGATTCCGCGCAGGGACGCCGTCGCAAAGTAGCCGAACTTCTCGGAAAGGTAGGACTCACCGCGGAGCAGTCAAACCGTTACCCGCACGAATTCTCCGGCGGCCAACGGCAACGCATCGGCATCGCGCGGGCACTCGCGACCAATCCCCAGATCATCATTGCCGACGAACCGGTCAGCGCGCTGGATGTTTCGATCCAGGCTCAGGTGATCAACCTCATGATGGATCTGCAGGACGAATTCCAGTTGTCCTACATCTTCATCGCTCATGACCTCTCGGTCGTTCGGCACATCTCGGACCGCATTGCGGTGATGTACCTGGGCAATATCGTGGAGGTCGGACCAGCAGAACTCATCTACAACGCACCCCTGCACCCTTACTCGCGTGCGCTGCTTTCCGCGGTTCCCCGTCCGGATCCGGATGCGCCGAAGGACCGCCGCATTCAGCTGGGCGGCGACGTGCCGAGCCCGCTTCGGAAACCTTCCGGATGCGCTTTTCGCACGCGTTGTCCTATCGCCAGACCGAGTTGCGCGGACGCTGTTCCGCCCCTTGAAGAAAAGGAAGGCCGCTGGGTAGCATGTCCCTGGGTTCCGCAATCTGGTCTCTCCTGAGCCGTGCCTCTACTCTTGTTAAACCTCAGATTGCGACTCATATGTTATTGATAAAAAGCTATTTTATCTTTGCGATCGAGGGACCAGATGAGCCTTCTTGAAACGCCTTCACTTAAACGTCGCGACGAGTTTCTGGCTGCTGTTAACAGAAGCCGGTCGCTGCACAGACCCTGGACCTACCCGCCCATGACACGCGAGGCTTTTGACGCTGCGGTCCATAGACTCAAAGAAAAAACACGGCTGGCATACTGGGTCTGTACCGAACAGGGAGAACTGGCGGGCGTGATAAACGTTGACGAAATTGTTCGCGGCAACTTCTGCTCCGCGTACCTCGGTTACTATGCATTCAAGCCGCACAACAGGCGTGGTTATATGAAACGGGGTCTGAGCGCGGTTCTGAGCGATCTCTTTTCGCGCCATCGTCTGCATCGCCTCGAAGCCAACATTCAACCTGGCAACATTGCCTCGCTTGAACTGGTCAGACATCTCGGGTTTCGCCTGGAAGGCCTTTCTCTGCGGTATCTGAAAATCGGCGGGCGCTGGCGCGATCACGAGAGGTGGGCAATTACCGCTGAAGAATGGCGGATGCGACGCGACGGGGTTAACGGATGATACGGGCCGTCTTCTTCGACCTCGATGGAACGCTCTATGACAGGGATGCGGCGATTGTCCGTACCGCGGAATTCCAATTCGCGACATACCGACATCACTTTACCCACGTCACACAGTCCGCGTTTATCGAACGCCTCGTCGAACTCGATGGGCACGGGCACACCCGCACCCCGATGTTGCATCATCGTCTCGCAGCGGAGTTGGAATTTTCCGAATCGGTGGCTGAACAACTCGAAGAATCCTTTCGCTCAAAGTATCCCCACTACTGTCACATCACTGAAGACACGATATCGACCCTGCATGCCCTCCGCGACCGCGGAATGAAGCTGGGGATCATCACTAATGGTCCGACGGGGTGGCAAAGCCGGAAGATCGAAGCGCTGAAGATTGCACCGCTATTTGACACGATCGTCATCTCCGGCAACGAAGGGTTTGAGAAGCCGGACGCACGGATATTTGCGGTAGCTCTCGAGCGTTGCGGCGTTGTTGCGGCGGACTCGATGTTTGTTGGGGATCATCCCGAAGCGGATATACGAGGAGCGAAAGACGCGGGGATGGTTCCGGTGTGGAAGAAGATGACATATTGGAAAGTGCCGGAGGATGTTGCTCGGATCGAACGGATAAGCGAGGTGGTGAACCTCGTTGAGGGGAAATTTTGAAATTGGACGAATCCCGCATTTCAAAGCCCGAAATTGCAAATCTCGAATTGGACTGTCCTGCCGGTGGGCTCAGTCCAATCTAAGACTTCCAATTTCGGGATTTGAAATGCGGGATTCGTCCAATTTCAAAATTTCCCCTGCGCCCTCCTCCTCAATTTCAAAATCCATCGCCGCCCCTGATCAGCTAAACTTTCCCTGTATGAGAATCGGCTCCTCTCAGAGCTGCCTCCACGCTCTTCACGTCGAGATTCTCTATAGATCGTTTTCGATATCGCCGCTATGCACCGAATCTTTTTTGGGTAAAATGATCCGTTTGCAAAGCGGGGGAAAGGGGTAATTTGTGAGTACCGTTGCGGTTGCGCGATTTTACGATTCCACAATCGGCAAGAAAGCGGTCATGGCGGTCACTGGTGCGATCCTGTTTGGGTTCCTGGTCGGCCACATGCTTGGCAATCTTCAGGTTTTTCTCGGTCGGGATGTGATGAATCACTACGCCGAGACACTTCATGGAAGCCCGGGGTTGCTCTGGGGCGTTCGCATTCTGCTGCTGGTTTCCGTTTTGCTGCATGCGTGGGCCGCTGTGCAGCTCACCGCTGTGAAGGCGGCAGCGCGACCGGTGTCCTACGTCAAACCCGGGAACGTTCAGGCTACAACGGGTTCCCGCACGATGATGTTGAGCGGTCCGGTCATCGCGCTATTCGTTATCGGTCATCTTCTTCATTTAACAACCGGCACCATTCATCCCCAGTTTGTCGAACTCCGCGCTTTCGAGAATGTCGTGATCGGATTCAGCAATCCGATTGCTTCGGGTCTGTACATCGTCGCGATGATTCTGGTCGGCTTTCATCTGAGTCACGGAATCTGGAGCATGTTTCAGTCGATGGGATTCAGCCATCCCCGCTACACGCCGCTGATCAAGAAATTTTCGGCCGTATTTGCGTGGGTTCTGATTGCCGGATTCATTGCCGTTCCGATCGCTGTTCTTGCCGGTCTCGTGAGGAATTCATAAATGGAACTGAAATCGAAATGTCCGACCGGCCCGATTGAAACGCGCTGGGACAGGCACAGGTTTGACTTAAAGCTGGTCAATCCTGCCAACAAACGCAAGTACAACATCATCGTCGTTGGCTCCGGACTCGCGGGCGGATCGGCATCGGCCACACTGGCCGAGCTCGGATACAACGTGAAGTGTTTTTGCTTTCAGGATTCTCCGCGCCGCGCACACAGCATTGCGGCACAGGGTGGGATCAATGCGGCGAAGAATTATCAGAACGACGGCGACAGCATCTACCGCTTGTTCTACGACACGGTGAAGGGCGGCGATTTCCGGGCTCGCGAATCCAATGTGTATCGCCTCGCTCAGATCAGCGTCAACATCATCGATCAGTGTGTGGCTCAGGGCGTGCCGTTCGCCCGCGAATACGGCGGCACCCTGACGAATCGCTCGTTCGGCGGAGCCCAGGTGTCACGAACCTTTTACGCGCGGGGTCAGACAGGCCAGCAACTATTGATTGGCGCCTACCAGGCGCTCGAACGCCAGATCGGTCTGGGCAAGGTTCAGATGTTTCCGAGATCGGAAATGCTGGACGTGATTGTGGTCGACGGGAAGGCCCGAGGGGTCGTCGTCCGGAATCTCATTACGGGGAAAATGGAGTCGCACCTTGCCGACGCCGTGGTCCTGGGCACCGGAGGTTACGGCAACGTCTTTTACCTGTCGACCAACGCGAAGGGATCGAATTGCACAGCGATCTGGCGCGCGTACAAGCGGGGCGCTGCGATGGCCAATCCATGCTTCACCCAGATCCACCCGACCTGCATTCCAGTCAGCGGTGATTATCAGTCGAAGCTGACGTTGATGAGCGAATCCCTCCGCAACGACGGACGGATTTGGGTACCAATCAAAAAGGGCGACACCCGGCCTCCGAACCAGATTCCCGAATCCGAGCGTGACTACTACCTTGAACGGCGGTATCCCAGCTTTGGCAACCTGGTTCCCCGTGACGTCGCGTCGCGGGCGGCCAAAGCCGTCTGCGACGAAGGTCGCGGCGTCGGCCACACAGGCCTCGGTGTTTACCTGGATTTCGGCGATGCGATCAAGAGACTGGGAAAGCAGGGCGTCAAGGAGCGGTACAGCAATCTTTTCGATATGTACGAGCGCATCACGGGCGAAAACCCGTATGAAGTCCCGATGCGCATCTATCCTGCAATCCACTACACGATGGGCGGCCTGTGGGTCGACTACAACCTGATGACCACGGTCCCCGGTCTTTACGCGATCGGTGAAGCGAATTTCTCCGATCACGGCGCGAATCGCCTGGGCGCCAGTGCGTTGATGCAGGGTCTGGCGGACGGATACTTCGTGCTGCCCTACACGATCGGCGATTACCTGGCGAGCGCGAAGCTGGAAAAGGTCGATAACGGACACGCCGCTGTTCGCGACGCCGAGGCCGTCGTGGCGCAGCAAACCCGGCGCTTTCTGGAGACGAAGGGTACTCGAACCGTTGCGTCCTTTCATCGCGAACTTGGGAAACTCGTCTGGGACGAATGCGGCATGGCTCGCAATGAAGCCGGACTCAAGCGCGCCATCGCGAAAATTCCGGAGCTTCGCGAAGAGTTCTGGAAGAGCGTTAACGTTCCGGGAAGTGGAGAGGAACTCAATCAAAACCTCGAGAACGCCGGCCGCGTCGCCGACTTCTTCGAATTCGCAGAATTGATGTGCATGGATGCCCTTCATCGCAAGGAGTCCTGCGGCGGCCACTTCCGTGAGGAGTATCAGACATCGGAAGGAGAAGCCAAACGCAACGACGACGATTTCTCTTACGCGGCAGCCTGGGAACATGCCGGCCCCGGCAAGTCGCCTATCCTGAATAAGGAGCCCTTATCGTTTGAGTACGTTCATCCTTCGCAACGGAGCTACAAATAGCAATGAAACTTACTCTGCATATCTGGCGCCAGAAGAGCTCCAGTGAATCCGGGAAGATGGTTCCCTACTCCGTCGATGCAAACGAGCACATGTCGTTCCTGGAAATGCTCGACGTCCTGAACGAAGACCTCATTGCAAAGGGCGAGGAGCCCGTTGCCTTCGATCACGATTGTCGCGAAGGAATCTGCGGGTCGTGCGGGTTCATGATTAACGGGATTGCACACGGTCCACAACCGGGCACCACGGTTTGCCAGCTGCACATGCGTCATTTCAAGAATGGAGATGTCCTTTATCTGGAACCGTGGCGCGCCAGGGCCTTCCCGGTGGTTCGCGATCTGGTCGTGGACCGGAGCGCTTTCGACCGCATCATCTCTTCCGGCGGCTACATTTCCGTTTCTACGGGCAGTGCGCCCGACGGCAACGCAGTTCCCATTCCCAAGAAGTACTCGGACCGGTCCATGGACGCAGCAGCCTGCATCGGATGCGGGGCCTGCGTCGCTGCCTGTCCCAACGCGGCTGCGGCGCTCTTCACGGGCGCCAAGATCAGCCACCTCGGCCTGTTGCCCCAGGGGCAGCCCGAGCGTTCGGAACGCGC
>DASTBJ010000420.1:0-8444 GCA_035712125.1 Terriglobia bacterium | reverse complement strand
ATTTTCCTGTCTCATTTCAGGGGTGCACTCCAGGACATCTCAAATCCCGAAATTTCAAAATCGCAAATCGGACCGTGCCAGCGATGTAGTGGGCTGAGTCCGATTTGAGATTTTGAAATTTCGGGATTTGAGATGTCCATTCGTCCGATTTCCGATTTCTTTATTTTTCGGCCTCCCCAATTTTCTACGCGCGGCCGGCGACTTCACCCGTCTGCGTATTCACGCGAACCGTTTCGCCTTCCTTCATGAACAGGGGAACCCTTACCTCGAGACCGGTCTGCAGTTTCGCAACCTTGGTCGCGCCGCCTGCGGCCGTATCCCCGCGCAGACCGGGCTCGCAGTAGGTGATCTCGAGTTCGACGTACTGTGGCATCTCCAGGGAGACGGCGTTGCCGTTGTACTTGAAGATCTGGAGGTTGAGCCCTTCCTTTAGATAGTACCTGTCATCTCCGATGTTATCGGCGGGCAGTGAGAACTGCTCGTAACTCGCTTCGTCCATGAAATGAAAGCCGTCTCCGTCCGAGTACAAAAAGGAGACCGTGGCGATCTCGACATCGGGTTCCGGAAACTTTTCGCTGGTCCGGAAAGTCTTCTCGAGAACCGCGCCGTTCAGGAGGTTCTTCAGGCGTGTTCGCACCATCGTGGAGGCGCCGCGCGCGGTTGGTGTGGCGAAGAAAACGTCCAGCACGTTGTACGGCTGGCCATCCACTTCGATCAACATCTTCTTCTTCAGTTCATTGGCTCCGATTAATGCCATCAAAACTCCTAAACCGTGTTCGGCAGTGTAATCCGGAAGGTTGCGCCGGTCCCGTCACTGCTTTCGAGGGTCAGCTGTCCGCCATTGACTTCAACGGCCCACCGCGCAATGGACAGCCCAAGACCGGTTCCGCCGCCATTCTCGCGCGAGCGTGACCGGTCAGCTCGGTAGAAGCGGTCGAAGACGCGAGGGCGCAGCTCGGCTGGAATGCCGGGCCCTGTATCGCTGACGTCCAAAACAGCCATGCCGCCGGCCGTCGTCGAAACTCGGACTGCAATCCGCCCCGCGACAGGACTGTACTTGATGGCATTGTCGACAAGGTTCAGCAGTGCCTGCCTCAGCACCATTCGATCTCCGAGGCATATCGATGGACTCCTTGCATCGACGGTCAGCGACTGTTGCTTTTCTTCGGCCAGAACGCCCAGTTGCGCGGTGACTTCTTCGGCGAGTTCGCGCAGGTCGACGCGATCCCGCGACAGGACGGACTCTCCGCTATCCGCCCGGGACAACGTCAACAACCGATCGACCAGAAGCGAAAGCCGGTCGACTTCCTCCAGCATGCTGCCGATAACTTCCCGATATGCCGTCACATCGCGCCGGCCGCGCAAGCCGATCTCGCCCACACTTCGCATCGCGGTTAGCGGTGTTCGCAATTCGTGCGATGCATCTGCCGTGAATCGCCGCATCTGAGCAAAGGACGACTCCAGGCGCATCAGCGTCTCGTTGAAAACCGTCGCCAGCCGGCCCAGTTCGTCGGTCGGGTTATCGACGGGCAATCGCTCCGTCAGACGTTCTGCGGTAATCAGCCGGGCCTGCTCGGCCATTCGATCCACCGGAGCAAGGGCACGTCTTGCCAGGTAGTACCCGCCGAGCCCGGCAATCGCGACAGCGATTGGCAGTCCGAGCAGCAGGATGAAGAAAAAGTCGCGCACGTGGTTGCGCATCGAAAGTTCCGATTCGGCAACCTGGATGACGAGATCGGCGCCCGCCACCTGAGTTCTGCCGGTGAGGATCCGGTACGGAGGAGTGGTGTGCGATAGCGTCCGAATATTCTTATCGGGCATCGTGGCCAGTTGCGCGGCATCGGGAATGAGGTTGGTTCTTGCCTCGTACGTCGCAAACAGAAGCCTGTCTCCGTTGGCGGTCCAAACCTGGAGCCAGGGACCGCCCTCTTCAGACTTCTCTTCGTCTTCCATCCACTCGCCCCGGAGCAACGCCTTGACGCTGTCGCGGTTGACCATGTCCTTGGGCCAGCTGAAGTCGTCGTGAAGTTTGGCATCCAGCGCCTGCGACATGCTGCTGCGAACCGACATATAGACGACCCCGGCGTATACCGCCAGAACAGCCATCATTGCCGCGACATAGGCCAGCGTCAGACGGACCCGAACACTACGCGGTCGTTTTAACAAGCTCATGGTTCCCCCTGCTTCAGCATGAATCCAACTCCGCGAACCGTATGGATAAGTTTTTCGAAGGGCTCCATATCCACTTTCCGGCGAAGGCGTGCGATGTGCACGTCGATCACATTGTTGAGCGGCGTTCCTCGCGCCGTTTCCTTCCAGACATCCCGTGCCAGCATGTCGCGCATCACGACCTGACCTTCGTGGCGGATCAGATACTCCAGCAACTCGAATTCGCGAGCTGTCAGATCGACGACCCTGCCGCCACGCGTGACCTTTCGAGTGACGATGTCCATGTCGAGATCGGCTATTCCGAAGCGCAACATGTCGACCGTCCGGCCGCGTCGGAGCAATGCGCGGATCCGGGCCAGCAGTTCCTCGAAAGCAAAAGGCTTTACCAGATAATCATCCGCCCCACTGTTCAGACCCGTGACGCGGTCTTCGAGTGTATCCCGAGCCGTCAGCAACAACACTGGCGTCTCCAGACCACGCTTTCGAATCGTTGTCAGGATTTGGAGGCCGTCCCGGCCGGGCAACATCAGATCGAGCAGGATGAGATCGAACTTTTCCGTATTAACGCGAAAGAAGGCATCCTCGCCCGTAGGCGCGACCATGACGTCGTAGTGTTCGTCTTCCAACCCTTCGCGGAGAGCGTTCGCAACCTTCTGTTCGTCTTCAACAACGAGGATTCTCATCAGAGTCCCCTATTTTAATCCAATAGGGCGGGATTCCCGCGGGAGTCGAGACGCGAAATCGGTGGTTTTAAGAGTTAGGGTCCAATTTCAAAATTCTCCCCACCACGTTCTACTTTGGACGGCCTTTGTATCCTTCGGCAACCATTGGAATTCTGTAAATCGTCATCGCCGTATTCCGCACCCCCATCGGCGTTTCCCAGGCTTTTCCGTCCGGGCCAACCGCCCCCATCATGGGAACATAGAGCGTCTTCTTATCCGGGCCGGAAAACGCGAGAGTGATGGGCCGACGAGGCGTCGGGATCATGCCGAGGTGCTGTCCCTGCACCGAGAAGACATGGACGCCCATGTTTCCTGTAACGTAAAGACGGCCTTCGGAATCGATGGCCATGCCATCCCCGCCGTTGTCGCCCTGAAGCGAGCCGAAGTCGCGCCTGTTGGCGGTTGAGCCGTCGGCTCGCACGTCAAACGCCAGCACAACGGTGTCGTTGGTGACGTAGAGGGTCCGTCCATCGCGGCTGAGCATGATCCCGTTCGAACGGATGTTCTGATCCTCGACCTTGGTGACGACACCCTCGGCGCTGACATGGTAGGCACCGCCCACGGTGAAGTACGCGCCGCCTTTCCCGTCCGCGATGAGATCGTTCAGGCGGCCGAAGGGTTCCCCGCTGGCAAAACTGTTGGCCAGAACCTTCCGCTCGGGAGCGATCTGCGACACCATGGTCAACTCCGGACAGCTGGCGCTGAATGGCTTGCCAGGATCCGTGCACGTCCGCATGACCGCGAAGATGCGGCCCTGGGCATCCATCGACACCGCGCCCGCGCCATGAGTATCCGTCGCAAACACGAAACGTCTGCCCGCCGCGTTGATCTTCTGGATGGTATCGGTCTGCTCCTGAGCAAAAATCACGCCGCCGTCGGGTGTTCCTACAATGCCGTCGGCGGTCTCGAACCCCGCCCAGATCAATTCCCACTTCACACCGGCGGTGACAATTCCAGGAATGGGTTTGATGACCGCTTCTCGTTCTCCCGGAAGAAGCTGCGCGAACCCTGCGTGAGGGCGAATGGCGAGGACAGAAAGATACAACGCGAAGACAAGGATTCTGTTTTTCATGAGATCTCCATGGGATCGAAGGTTGGCGACAGTCTATGCAAGTTTACGAGATGTTGCGAATCAGGGCGTCTGCGAATTCCCGGGTTGACGCCGATCCGCCGAGATCTCGTGTTCGTACGGAGTCGTGATTCAAGGTCCGATCGATGGCGATGCGCAGGCGGTCCGCCAGTTCTTGATGGCCGACATGACCGAGCATCATTCCAGCTGCAAGAAGCAATGCGAGGGGATTGGCAATCCCCTTCCCGGCGATGTCCGGAGCTGACCCGTGCACCGCTTCAAAGATCGCCGCGTTCTCTCCGATGTTGGCTCCAGGCGCCATGCCGAGTCCGCCCACGAGGCCCGCGATTTCGTCGGAAAGAATATCTCCGAAAAGATTGGTCGTGACGATAACGTCGAACTGCCATGGATTCAGCACCAGTTGCATGGCACAGGCGTCAACGATCCGGTCTTCGGTCTTCACGCGCCCTTCATACGCTTTCCCTACTTCGCGGGCTGTTTCCAGAAAGACGCCGGTGAGTGCTTTCAGGATGTTGGCCTTGTGAACAATCGTGACCTTCTTGCGTCCGTGCTTCACCGCGTAGTTGAAAGCAAACTCGGCGATCCGACGGCTGCCCTCGCGAGTGTTTACTCCCGAGCCGATAGCCACCGCATGAGGATCGTTGTCGATTGGGATGTAGTGCTCAAAACCGACGTAAAGGCCTTCGAGGTTCTCACGAACGGTGACAAGGTCGACGTTTTCATAGCGGCCGCCGGGCACAAGTGTTCGCGCCGGACGGACATTGGCGTACAGCCGGAACTCCTCGCGCAAACGGACGTTGGATGAGCGATAACCGCCGCCGATCGGGGTCTCGAGCGGTCCTTTTAGCGCCAGCCCCGTTCGTCGAATGCTGTCGAGCGCGGTCTTGGGAAGTGGGTCGCCGCATTCATCCACGCCCGCCTTTCCTGCCTTCTGGACATCCCATTCGAAAGGTGCGCCAACCGCGTCGAGAATACGCAGAGTCGCGTCCATGATCTCAGGGCCAATGCCATCGCCGGGAATCAGTGTGGCGGGAATCCTCGTCAGACTCACGTGGGTATTATCGGGGAAAATCGGAATTGGGGACAGAGACCTAATTCGAAATTAGGGATAGAGAAGTGGAGAGAAGGGAGAAATCGGAAATCGGACTGTCCATCCATCTCAGTCGGCGTGCGCAGTCCGATTTAAGATTTTGAAATTTCGGATTTGAGGTTTCCGTTTGTCCGATTTCCGATTTCTTCTTTCCTCTCGGCCCTGATTTTAGCTACACGTCACTTCCCGCGGCTTAATGACGGCGATCCCCTCAAGCACGGTATCTGTCGACGCCGACAATGCCGGAGACTGGATCGGACGGCAGCTGAGTCCATCCGCGCCACGCGAATCACTGAAGTAAGCCCGAATATCGCCGGTCCGTGGCGCATCAGGAATGCCATAGGTACCGGGTGCCTGCAGCAGCCGCGCGACGATTCCACTGACGTGCGGCGCCGCCATGCTGGTTCCGGACATCCGGGTCGTTCCGCCTCCCCACTTCAGGGAAAGGATTCCGTTCGAACTCAAATAACAGCTTGACCCTATCGCGGTGACGGCTTCGTCTTCTTCACCGGGAGCGGAGATCGTGACGTCGACTCCGTTTGAAGTGAAGTACGACGCCGTATCCTTCGCGACGATGGCGCTGCACCCCAGTACTCCCGTTCCGTCCTTCGCGGTCGTACTGGCGACCGTTATGACTAATCCGCTTCTCGCGTAGGCGGCAGGTACCTGCTGGCTGACATTGAGCGACGGGTCATTACCTGCGGCAACGACAGTGATGACCCCGGAGTTGTGTAAAGCCTCAATGGCGCTGCGCAGCGGGGAGTCAGAATCACTGCCTCCGCCGCTAAGACTCATATTGACGACGCGAATCTTGATGGTGGAATTGCTCGCGTTGTAATCCGCGATCCAATCCAACCCCGCGATAATCGTGGACCAACTGCCGGTCCCCTGGGCATTCAGCACCTTGACGCAGAAAAGTTTAGCGCCCGGCGCAACACCCACAACGTCGATGTTGTTGCCCTTGACGGCGGCGACGGTCCCGGCCACGTGCGTTCCATGACCGTTATCGTCCTGGCATGAACGACGGGTGTTCATCGCGTTGTACCCGCCACCGATCCGGCCCGCCAGATCTGCGTGCCCAAGGTCGATACCGGTATCGACGATCGCGACGCCAATGCCTGCACCCGCGGAGTTATCTGCAGGCTGTCCGACACGGATCACACCCGCAGGGACAACTTCCGGACTCGACCCGCCTCCGCCACCGCCCGGTTTTCCTTTTCCGGCATTGGCAGCCTGCGTGGCGAACACGGGATGGTCCGGCGTGATGCTGAGCACATCCGACTCCTGCTGCAGTCGACGCAGAGCATTCTCGTTGGGCACCGTTACGGCAACTGCGTTCACAATGCGATAGTTGAACCGGACGCTGACGCCGTGTTGGGCGGCCGCGGCAGCCTTCCTTTGCTGCGAAGTTCCCGGGTTGAAAGAAACAATGAAGTCGCGGCTCTGAGCGGCGGCCAGTGAAGCAAAGGCGGCGAAGGCGACGAGCACGACCAGGAAGGTGATCAGACGATTCGAACGGTAGGTCATTCCTTTTCCCCCCTCAAACAAATCGGCACAATAGGGTTCACACGTTAATCTGTCAATCTTTCGAATGGGCTAAATGCCCGTGTTAGCATGAGGCGTCCCCACTAGGAAGGAGTTCGTAGATCATGGCAAATGTTGCGTTTATTGGTTTGGGCGTGATGGGTTACCCCATGGCCGGTCATCTTGCCAAACGAGGCAGTCATAGCGTCACCGTCTTCAATCGCACCGCTGCAAAGGCGGAAAAGTGGGTGTCCGAGCACGGTGGCAAGGCCGCACCCACCCCACGCGCTGCCGCCGAAGGTGCCGACTTTGTCTTTACTTGCGTGGGTAACGATGACGATCTCCGATCCGTGACGACCGGCCAGGGGGGCGCCTTTGAAACCATGAAGAAGGGCGCCATCTATATAGACAACACTACCGCATCCGCCATCGTGGCTCGCGAACTGGATGCCGGGGCCAGGGCGCGAGGCTTCAGCAGCCTGGACGCCCCTGTTTCCGGAGGACAGGCGGGCGCTGAAAATGGGCAGCTGACCGTAATGGTTGGAGGGGATCCCGAAACCTTCGAACGGGCCAAACCAGTCATCAGCTGCTATGCGAAGATGGTGGGACTGATGGGACCGGCCGGCTCGGGACAGTTAACCAAAATGGTTAATCAACTCTGCATCGCCGGACTCGTGCAGGGCCTCGCCGAAGGTATCCACTTCGCGAAGAAGGCCGGCCTTGATGTCGAGCAGGTCATCGGCGTCATCTCCAAGGGCGCCGCACAATCGTGGCAGATGGAGAATCGTTACAAGACCATGGCCGCCGGCAAATTCGACTTCGGATTTGCTGTGGACTGGATGCGGAAGGACCTCGCCATCACCCTTCAGGAAGCACGGAAAAACGGCGCGAAGCTGCCGATCGCCGCTCTTCTGGACCAGTTCTACGCCGAAGTCCAGGCGATGGGCGGCCGGCGGTGGGATACCTCCAGCCTCATCGCTCGACTCGAAAAGGACTAATTTCGCGATGCGTCGCTTTGCTTCTCTTCTGGTTCTGGCAATGCTGCCCGTACTGGCATTCGGGCAGAGCGGAACCGGAGCGCTCGCAGGCCCGCCGGGACAACGCGGCGTATGGGTGCCGCCAAACGCGGGAGACGAGCGGTTTGTCGAGTTGGATAGCAGCAATTCAACGCCATCAAACAGTTTTGCGATAGAGACGAATCCGCTTCTCCGCATCCCGCGCATGGCGGCTGGGACCGACCCGTCGTTCCGCAAGCTCATGCTCAGCGAGGTTCCGTTTCAGCCGTGGGCACGTGCAATTTATGCCTACCGTCAGGAGAACCAGCTGGAACCGCACACACGATGCAAGCCCTCCGGCGGACCGCGTCCGTTTCTGACGCCGTATGGCGTCGAGTTTATCGAACTGAAGGATTTACAGCGCATTCTCATCGTGGATATCGGCGGGCCTCACACCATGCGGGTCATTTACCTGGATGGCAGGTCCCATCCGGAGGATCACGCGCCGGACTATCTCGGACACTCCACCGGTCGATGGGAAGGCAAAACGCTCGTAGTGGATACGGTCGGTTTCAATGAACGGTTTTGGATCGACAGATTCGGCTTGCCTCACACGCATCTGCTGCGCGTCGTCGAGCGCTTCACCCGTGTGGACGAGACCACGCTCAAATACGAGGCGACGATCGACGATCCCGGCGCTTATACGGCCCCATGGACAAGTGGTGTTCTGATGCGCTGGAACGCAAGCCAGGAGCTGTTCGAATATGTCTGCCAGGACAATAATCTCGCCCCCGAGTTGATGCTCGGTGCGGCCGAATCGATGAACCGCACGAGTGCGATCGTTCCGTAATGAC
>DASTBJ010000419.1:0-2229 GCA_035712125.1 Terriglobia bacterium | reverse complement strand
AGCCAGATTTCAAGCAACATCCGCGAAAACGGATTCCTATGGTTCGACACGGCCTGCTTTCCGGTTCCGCCGGTGGGATATTTTGGCAACAGCGGTCCAACCGTCATCAATGCGCCCGGTCGTCACAACTGGGATCTCAGTGTCGAAAAATCCTTACGGCTTCCGGGGCCGCCGGTGTTACTCCGTTTCCGGCTCGAGGTGTTTAACGCGTTCAACCACGCCCAATTTCATTCGCCCGACGGAGACAGCGGCGCTGGAGCCAACTTCGGCCGCATTTCCGCAACGCATGCTCCGCGGCTATTGCAGCTCGCGACGAAAGTATCCTGGTAAGCCGCGCATCAGAAACGGAAGACCGGCCCGACGTTAACAACGAACTGATTCATCAGTCCGCCGCTGAGCGCAACCACGCAGGCCCCAAAACAGGCAATCCTCTGAGCTTCGACGTGCATTACGGTTGGCAAGTACTCGGCCTGGAGCCGTACACCCCACCAATTCTTCGGAAATATCTTGACACCGGCGCCGATCCCGAACGCGAAGCGGACCTTACTCGAGGCTGGGGTTGACAATCGCGAGATGCCAAGGCTGGCGCTGAGAAACGGTCGAACCGGTTTGGCATCATCCAGCATCCATTCGCGCACGAAGTCAGCAAGGAAGTGGTCCACATGGACCTGACTCCGCTCGATTGCTGGCGTCAGTGGGCTGGATATGGATATGGGCCCCGTCTGCTTGATCCTGAGGTTTGTTTCCTGCCTCATCCACCGGAATCCGACTAGCCCGCAATCCTGGCACTCGTCTGTGTCGAAGCGGATTCCACCGGCTATTCCGTAGCTAAGGCCACTCGACAGGTCTGCGTCGGCTCTGGAAGGTTCGTCTTCCTCTTGCACATCTAAAGAGCCCCCGGCATGCGCCCCGACGAGGGGTGTAATCTCGAATCTTTGCCCGGAGGCAATCGACACGGTGGCAAGCCCGCCCAACCAGATTAGCAATGTTCTCAAAGCTAACTTTGAACCCTGTTCTGGCTGATGCAGCTTTCCGGCTGCGAGTTCAATATTTCGCGAGGTATCTCCCAGATTCCGAATTAATGAGTCGTTTACGGCCGCAGCGTGTCAGTTCAGTCAGAAGGCCGGGCGCACAGAGATGCTCAGCACCTATACAAAGGCGCGACTCCACCTGCTTTTCGGATTGGCGCTGCTGTGCGGCCCGGCGCAAGCCGATGACTACCGGGATCTCAAGCAGGTTAAAACGGTGTATATCCTGGGGATGGTGAACGGCCTCGATCAGTTCCTGGCGAATCGCCTAACAAACTCCGGCGCTATTTGGGTGGTCCTCGATCCCGTTAACGCCGATGCGATTCTCACCGACAGGCTGGACGAGGATTTCTGGAAATGGCTGACGAACCGGTACCCGCGCAACTCCGCAAACTCGACAGCCGGACAGAAACAAAACGATCTACGTTTAGCCGCGCAGAGGGTATCTCCCGGAACCATATTCCTCGTTGACCCTCGCACCCGGCTGGTGCTCTGGTCTGCCTTCGAGTCAGTGCGCAGACCCTCCGGTCCGACGCTCGATCAAGCCGCGGGACGTTACACCAAACGGTTGCAGAACGCCATTAACAAATGACCACCTATCGCTTCGCGAGCTTGATCAGGGCTTCCGCGATTTCGTTCACGACGCGCTCTTCTGCGGTGCGGCTTGCCTCACTACGGGGAAGTGACGACAGATGAAGATGCACCAGCTCGTGTACGATCGTGAACTCCATGTCATCCAGCATGACTTGCTCTGGGACACTGTAATCCTGAGTCGACAGCACATCGATGGTGGCAGTCGATGTGCCGCGGTCCCAACGAATGCCGCCAAGTGTTTTCGGCGCAAGAGTGCTCTTCCGAACCAGATTGGGTGTGATGGTCCAGTCGGTGAGATTCATTCTTTTCTGCCACAACACGAGTTTGTCCTGGATGAAGCGCAGCGCTTGCGCATCCCGTTGGTTGGAAACGTCGATCGCAGCCGACGCCGTTCCGGCCGGACAAAGCGAAGATGTAAAGGAGAGGACTAAGAGCGCCGCCAGTCCGAGGCGAAAACAGGCAATGGCGGCGTTTCGATCTGTTGCCATGCAGCCATCGTAACAAGATACGTGGCCTCGCCTTTTCGCGAAGGGGTGAAATGCGAACAGAAAATTCCCGTGGCAATGGTCAGCGTGGCGCTTTTATCTACCGTTTTTGCAATCCTTTA
>DASTBJ010000418.1:0-15463 GCA_035712125.1 Terriglobia bacterium | reverse complement strand
TTCGCCGGCCTTGTCCTTTTCTAATGAGGTGCGAAAACTCCTGAACGGGTCGGGGGCCGCCATTTTCAACTCTGAGAGCGAGCGTTCCCATGTCGCTGATCAGGTTGTAGGCGACCAACACCTCGAAGTCGACAGTGTCGCCGGTCCGCAACATGCTGCCTTCCGCCGGCTGGATAGAAAGAATTCGCACGGTGCTCTCGCTACCCGTCGCAGGCTTGCTCGGATCGACGATGGCATAACCTTTGCCGTCACGCGGGCCCGAGGTTGCATATTCCGGGGCCAGATGCGCGATGACGTGGAAATGCGTGTCAGGCCGCGGAGCGGGAATGCGGACCTGCTTGGATAGCGTCAAGGTTTTTCGTCCCTTACGGACTATTTCAGGTTTGCTGGATTCCTTGAAACGTGTGAGTTCCTGTTCGGGATTGTCCGATCGGCCGATCGGTAAGGGGCCTGAGTCGGCAGTGGCGCAGAGGCACTCCTCGATAATCAGGGCGAGTGAGCCGGAATCCGCGCTGGCAAGGTTGTATTCGACTGTGACTACAAAGTTAACGACGTCACCGGTCCACAGCGGAACCGCAGTGGACGGAGCAACAGAAAGAATGCGCACGTCGTCCGGGCCAACCGGTTCGGCCAGCCCCGTTTCATCGGAGTCCAGCGAGCCAGAAGTTGAATTGGCGCCCTTCGCTGCCGCGGATTCGTCCGAGACACCATCGTCCGTTGCCGAAGAGGTCTCAGACGATCCAGACAAGTCCGCGCCTGGATACGGCCACGTCAAGTCTGGAGCAATGGCCACAAATCGCACGTTGCCATCTTCGGCTCCGGTCGCGAACGAGATCGGAAGCAGCGTAGTCGAAAACCAGTAGCCGAACAGGACTTCCGCAAGGAGCACGAAAACACCCAGAGTCCGGGGTCGGTCCATGTTGTGGATGGCTTCGATTCCGGGGCTTATGATCTCTTTCATTGCTGTCGCCTATTTCGGCACAAGACAGGTGCCCGCCAGCAGATCCGGGAGGCCTCGTTGGGGTCTGGCGATAGCGTAGATCATGCCAGCCACCACGAGGCAGCCAAGCACGATTTCTACGATCCAGAGGACGTTGGCGTATCCGTGCAGCAGCAAGGTCGAGTTCAGCAGTCCCTCGCTCTGCCGGTACACCGCGGCGTTTGGTGCGAATCCCAGAAGGCCGGCTGCTGCCAATGCCGGAAAGAATAAGGCAAATGGCAGCCAGGCAAAAACCGAACGTATCACGCATCGCAGCCGGTTCGCAGGTTTTCCATTGGTCGTCTGCAACGCGAATCCAGACATCCGGGCCGAGGAGCCGGGCGGGAAGAGGAACGAAAGCGCTACAGGAAAGATCCATAGAAAACCGCCAGCCCAAAAAAGCATATTCGCGCCCTGCTGGAAGCGGACAGTGCTGAACCAGGTGTCCACGCAGAGGCAGGAGCTATTGAGGAGTTTGCGCGCTTCCATCGCTTCCGACTCGGTGATCGAAGGGTACCGGCTCCTGCAGGACTCGAGGCTTTCACGGTGAAACGGTCGCATTTGAGACATCAAATATCTGCCCCGTGGCCGCCCGCCGGCTTCGAGACGAATCCAGGCGAGCACCTTACAAACGGCTTCCTTCTGGTTCGCCGCTCCTTCGAGGTTTCTGTACTCATCCAGATTTCTGGCTAGACCGTCGTAGGTGGGCACGCGCTGGAGTTCCTGTTCCCAAACAGGCATTCGAATCGAATCGATCAGCGGCTTCAGGGCAAAGCCAGCCCACAGGATTATCGGCAAAGCAGCCACGATTGCCAGCATTCCAGCCTTCGCCGTCCTTGAGACCTCTACGGGACGGCCCGACAGGCGGTGAAGCTCTGACCGGATTGTGCCGATCTTCGAAGGTCCTCTGGAAGGGTCGCACAACCGTGCCACGAACGCGCGAGCGTGTTCGGGTAGTGGCACCCCCGGAGGCGTACGGCGTGGACGGTCCAGAGGCGTGGCACTACCCGTCAGCGCGAACTCGAGAACCTGAAACAGAAACGCACTGGCATTGTCGGGGGTCATTGCCGTTGTGGGACCGGCCCCCAGTGAGGCAGGAAACTCGAGAAGCTTCGGCCGCCCCTGCCCATCGATCCAGATATGCTGAAGCGAACAATAAAAAGGCGGTTCTTCAAGGTTGGCCTCAATCCCTTCAACGATACCGGGTAGAACGCTGTGGGTTTGGGCCCAGGACAACCTCCCGTGGACTCGAACCCAATCGCAAAAGCTCATTCCAGTCGGTGCCTCGAATGCATTCCACTCGGAAGAAGCGTGGCCTGCCTGCAGCCAACGAAGTTTTCCGGGACTGCCGGCAGCGAGCCGGTTCGCGTTCGGGCCTTTGCCCCTGGGAGTCGTGTGGACCCAGACATTTCTCTGGAGCACGTCGTCGAACGCCAGAACCAGGGCTTCCGAATCTGTTCGCCAAATGTCCTTAAGTGCGCGGTATGGGCCGAACCAGCCTGTACTTGCAGCATCTGCAATCGGACTCCGATCTGGTTGCCGTACGCTAACCCGGTCCGCCGTAGTCCAGCGGACCGTCATCACCCTTGTTTTGCTGATGATCTCGTGGGGACCGGCGAAGCCGTTCTCGCGACGCATAGTGGTGAGAAAGGCGAGAATGGTCAGAAGCCACATGAGCGGCGCGGGACCGATCATCGCGTGCACAAGAATCGCGGGCAACAAGATTGATCCGAACACCGCAGTCCTAGCGAGCGCGACGCGGAGAGTCATCGTCGCGCCCGACGCCGTTACGACCCGCAAGCCCATCAGATACTTTCCCGGTGTGAGTCCCCAAAGCGCTTCAAAGATGAGGTAATACAGCAGGTGGGCCAGAATGCTTCCGTATGCACCCTGGAATCCGCTCGCAGCGAGGCCGACTAAAGTCGATATGCCCAACACCACCAGCGTTTCGTCGATGGCAAAGGCGACGCTCCGCCGCGCAAGATTCCCGGCAGTGAGTCCCCAGGCCGAAGAAAAAGGCAGTAGCTCCGCCCGCATCGCGGCGTAACTTCCGTATCGCTTTTCCCGATCCTTCGACATGCAACGCCGAATGATCGGAGCCAGACCCTTCGGAAGGCGAACCTCACGTTTCGATAGTGGAATCGGTTCCTCGGAGACGATCCTGGCCAGCAATTCGCCGGCGTCGTTTCCTTCGAACGGGGGTTTACCCGTCAGCAGTGTGTAAAGCGTCGCGCCGACTGAATAGATATCCGAGCGGAAGTCTACGTTGCGTCCTCTGACCTGTTCGGGCGAAGCGTAGGTGGGGGTTCCCGCGAAACTCTCGGTGATGGTGCCCGCATTTTCAGGCTGGAGCAACTTGGAGATTCCGAAGTCGCCGATCTTGGCGCGGCCGTCGTCGCCGATGAAACAATTCGACGGCTTGACGTCGCGGTGCACGATGCCCACCTCCTGGGCCGCTTCGAGACCCTCGATGATGTCGAGAATGAAGTCCACGGCTTCCTTCGCAGGCAGCTTTCCCCGTTCACGCAGCAGGTCCTTGAGCGTACCTGCAGATAAGAGCTCCATTGCGATTACGGGTTGACCCTGGTTTTCCTCGACACCAAAAACGTAGACCGAGCGGGGGTGGTTAATCGAAGCTGCCAGCTGTCCTTCTCTTCGGAACCCCAGCAACATCTGCGGTGAGGCGGAGCGCAGCCGAGTGAGGACTTTCAGAGCCAGTCGCCTCCCGGAGCCTATGTCCTCGGCTTCCCAGACTTCGCCAAATCCGCCCTGTCCGAGGTAGCGAATCAAACGCCAGTCTCCCAGAAGGTCACCGAACTGCAGGGATGTTCTGTCTGAAGACGAGAGCGCTGCGAGTGATGAACCGTAGGTCGTCTCGTCGAAGGGGCTTCGCGTACCAGCCTGCCGCTCGGGAACAACGACGGCTATGGGACTGTCTAAAAAAAACTCGTCTGTCGCTTCATCGTGTTGGAGGAGAGCTTCAAGCCTGTGACGGAATGTGGGATTTGAGGTGCAGACCTCATCCAGAAACCGACTGCGTTCTTTTCCTTTGAGTTCTCGTGCGGCGTGAAACAGGCTTTCAATCGTCGCCCAGAGTTCGTTCTTCATCGAGACGTTCCTGCCGGGGCCGCCGAGCCGAATTTCAAGCTTCGATGCTGCGGCGCAAACTCCCCGTCCCCTGTAGACTCCCGTTCTCTATAGAGGAAGGCGTAAAACGGGTCGCCCGGGTATCATACACGGCCGTAATCTCGTTACGCCACGATCAACGACCATGGATTTGCACCTTCGATCAATGTCAGAACCACGCCTCTCGCGCGGGTAGGAGTGTCGGATTGTGTCGGGTCTTAGGCCACCACAGGCTTAATCTTGTCGTATTCCTTCTCGTACTTCTGGAGCGTATCCCAAACATCCACGGCCTCCTGCATCCGGATGAACGTTGCGCCGTCCATGTTAAAGAGACGTCCGAGTCGGTACGCCAAGTCGATGCTCATGCTTCGCTTTTCAGTGAGCAACTCACTGATAGTTTGTCGGGAAACACCCGCGAGTTCTGCAAGCGTGCCTTGGCTCATTTCCAAGCCAGGAAGAATGTCTTCGCGAATCAATTCTCCGGGGTGCGTCGGCCTGCGCTTCCTGTTATTCAGAATTGCTGTCTGCATGGCTAGTGATAGTCCTCCAGATTTACGTCGTACACGTCCCTGCCGTCAGGCCGAAATGTGATCCGCCAGTTGCCTGTGACCCAGATTGCCCATTCACCGGCTCTTTGCCCCTTTAGCGCTGCCGGATGAAATTAAAGCTCCCCGTGAGATCATTCGCGAATTCTTTCACGTCCAGCAGGAATTGGTGGACTGCATTCGTAAATCGAATGGACTGGACCTGGCAAGAACAAAGGTCCACTCCACTACAAACGCATTCGATTGCGTCTTGGCCAGGATCTGAAGCTATTCGTCGTCCACGAGCAACGACACCTTTTGCAGGGGGAGCGGATCAAGAGCCGCTGTTGGGTTTAGAAGGCCGGCGCCCACCACTCAGTCTTCCCTGGGTTTGATCCGGACTTCGAGACGCATGTCGGCCAAGAGTCGCCTTTTCTGTAGGGGAGGGCTCCAAACTGAAAGTATTTTTTTCGTCTGTTGGGCCTTTGTGGATGTGTTTGGAGCTTCAGAAAGACTCGGGGATCGACGAAGATCGGATTTGACATTTCTAATCCTGCGATTTCAAGATCGAGTCTCCACTGATCTGGAGCTTACGTCCCGAAGACTGCACATGGGAAGCACTACAAACAAACGAGTCCATAAGAGATCGCAAGTCGTCTCTGCTGTTCGCGTGTCGGTAATAATTTTTTCCTTTGTCGTCTTCCTTCGATTGTTGACGTTTGCTCAGGGATCTCTCACGGCACACACCGACGTACAAGGCGTTCTCACCTCGCTGGCCGATATTCTTCCCCCAGAGTTGCGGCCTCCGAACGCATCCACATCACAGAAGGGTTGGGGAGAATGGGTGATCGGCCACGATCGTGACATTCGTACGAGGCTGCTTCGCGGCGATCAGGACACGCTTGTGAATTGGTTGCTGTTTGGTACGTCATTCACCAGGCAACCGAGGGCATACTTCGATCCGGCGGAAACACAGGATGCTCTTCGACGTCGGATTTCGCTTCGCACCAAAGACCTGATTTCAGGGCTCGCTTCCGCAAATTCGGATGAACGCATTGTATTCGCACGCCAGTTGCTCCTTCGTCAGGGATATCGTTTTGACAGCGCTGAGGAACAAGCAAGGCTGGAGCGGCATTTGTACGCAGAGGTCGACCGTGTTGTGGCTGAAAGGCAGCAATACATGGATCGCGAAGACGCTGTCCCAGCTGCTGATGTCATCGAGAGGATCGTTGCGCAATCCAACTTGTTTCAAGATCGGGGTCTGTCCCTGGACACATCTATACTGCCCGGCTTCGCCATCGAGCAAGCCCTGGAGGCGATGAAAAGCCAGAGGCTGCTGGCTGCAAACGAAATTCGTCGCGTAGCTGTGATAGGGCCTGGACTCGACTTTGCGGACAAGAACTCAGGCTACGACTTTTACCCCGTGCAGACGGTGCAGCCTTTCACAACGATCGACTCGCTTGTGCGTCTTGGCCTCGCTTCGCGTGCGGAAGACATTGAGTTAGCAACCTTCGACATCAGCCCCCACGTGAACGATCACATTCGAGCCATGGGCGAACGTGCCAGAGGCGGTGCGCCATACATCCTGCGAATCCCGAGAGATCTCGGCTCGCCGTGGACGCCTCCTTTGGTCGACTACTGGAAGAGTCTCGGCGACCGCATTGGCTCGGAGATGCAACTTCCGAAGCCGTTACATGCACTCGACGAGGTGGAGCTTCGTGGACTGGAGATTCGCCCACAAGTTGCGGCCAATGTGACTCCGATGAATTTCAACATCGTAACGGACAAATGGAACGGGCAGCCATTCGACCTCGTGATTGCGACAAACGTGCTGGTTTACTACGACACGCTCGATCAGGCGCTCGCGTTTGCGGGTATCGAAGCGATGCTCCGCCAGGGAGGGTTCTTCATTACAAATAATGTCGTCGTGGAGCTGCCCGTGTCGCGTTTGCGCGCCATAGGGGTGATGGCCGTCCAACATTCCGCTGAGAAAGTCGATCGCGTTTTCTGGTACCGCCGCGGCAATTGACCTGCCTGGGAAAACAGCCTCTATTACGCATTTTTTTGTTGGAACTGCGTAGTCGGCGTTAGCTATAGTTCCGTCCACGATTCCATTCTGACAACTTGCATTTGCATCGGGGGAAACGAGTATGAAATGCCTCCTTTCAGCAGCAGCAGCGTTGGCACTGTTCTCTACCAGCCTGTTTGGTCAAACCAGTAACGCGTCGGTGAACGGATTCGTTCAGGATGCCACCGGCGCGTTCATTCCCGGAGTGTCCGTGAAGGCGAGCAACACGCAAACGGGCGTCGTCACCGCCGTTATTACAAATGAGGCCGGAACATATAACATTCCGAGTCTTCTGCCCGGAACATATCGCCTGACGGCAGAGTTGCCGGGCTTCAGGACTGCCGTCATCAATGATGTGCAGCTCGGAGCAAGCGCTGCCGGCCGTTACAACTTCACTATGGAAGTCGGGGAGGTGACGCAGGCCGTCGAGGTGACCGCAGACAAAACGGCTTTGCTCGCGGAATCGTCACCGACAATTGGTCAGGTGCTGACCGAGGCGAAGGTCCGCGAGCTTCCGCTCGTGACCAACAATGTTCTCGACCTGATGAGGACGATGCCTGGCGTCCGAGGCGGAATTTATTCCTCGCAGACGACATTTGCGGGCATTAGCGCAAGCGCCGTGAACACGACCCGTGACGGACTCAGCGTGCAGGAAGGCCGCTACGCCTATGGCGTCGGGTCCACGACGTTGATCAACCCCGACATGGTTGGGGAGTTCCGTGTGATCCTTGCGCCGGTGGATGCCGAGACAGGACGTGGGAACGGTCAGGTGCAAATCATCACGCGGTCCGGTACGAACCAGTATCACGGGAGCGTGGTTTGGAACCTGCGCAATTCAGCGTTGGACGCCAACACCTGGAGCAACAACAGACAGGTCGTCCGCGGCGTTTGGACTCCCGCGAAGGGGAATTGGCAGAATACACACGAATATTCGGTCTCGGTGGGCGGCCCCATCAAGAAGAACAAGACATTCTTCTTCTTCCTGTGGGACCAGCAATTCGAGCGTGACCGCACGCAGATGCGACCCGTCGTTTTGACCGACTGCGCACGCAATGGCGTCTTTCGCTATTGGGAGGGATACCAGAACGGCAACCTCAACCAGGTTACCAGCGGTGTAGGTACGGCGAATCCCATCACCCGGTCCGTCGACTCTTTTGGTAATCCGCAAAGACCCCAATCAAATCCGAACGGGACGCCTTATACAGGGCAGTTGCGCTATTTCAGCGTTTTTGGCCCATTGCTGAACACTCCCACGCAACCCGACTGCTCTGACGCGACTGTGAACACAGGCGCTCCATGGGACGCCAATCGCCCCGGCATGGACCCGGCGGGATTCAGCCAGAGATACCTGCAGTATATGCCCCGCGCGAATATATTCGACGGCGGCGATGGACTGAACACCGCCATTCACCAGTGGGAGTATCGCGCGCACGGAACCGGCGACCTGGCCACGGCATACGGCACCAGCTTCGTGGCGGATCACTATCAGGCCAACCTCAAAATCGATCACGTGTTCAACGAAATGCACAAACTTGCGATCAACGGCAGCTATCAAAGAGTCCCGAACGACTACATTCCGGTTTCGGGACCCACGGTGCAGTGGCCCGGTGGTTACCTATCCAAGACTTTGCGAACACCGCGGGTGTTCACTGCCAACTTCACATCGGCGCTGACCCCGCAGCTTCTCAACGAAGCACGCTTTGGATATCGCGCAAACTGGCATTACGTCTGGGCTCCCTGGGAAGTGCCCAACGAAAGCGATCGTGAAGTCCCGCTTTCGTTCATGCTGAATGGAAGTGATGGTGTTCCCATCGTGTATAACCCCGCGACCATAGCCGCCACCGGGACTCAAGGCGGAACGCTAACTACCGTCAGTTTTACTTGTGCGACAGGTTGCGCGCAGCAAGGCAACTTCACACCGCTGTACCAGTTTGCGGACACGCTGACGTGGTCCAGGGGGAAACACACGTTCAAGGGCGGCGTCGATATCCGTATCGCCTATACGAAGGGTTTCGAAACGCCTACGGCTCCCATTCCCAAAGCTTTTGGCGGGGCGGGTCAGAATCCCAATCAGCGGTTCTCAAACAATCCCGCAATGCCTGGTCTGGTCGCCAACAACCAGACCGTTGCCAACAACCTGCTCTACTTTCTCTCGGGTTCGCTCGACAGGACGCAGCAGTACTATCACATCTACGATTCCCAAAATCCGCAGTGGGAAGGTTTTCTCCAGCACGCGCGCAAGCTGACATGGGCTCATCAGAATGATTGGGCTATCTTCCTCAAGGATGATTGGAGGGTGCGGCCCTCGTTTACGCTGAACCTCGGCCTGCGATATGAGTTCTACGGCGCACCCTACGAACACAGTGGACTTACACCCACTCCCGTTGACGGCGGCATTGGCATGCTCGGCGTTTCCGGTCGAAGCTTTGACCAATGGTTGCGACCCGACAGGCCCGTCGACATGAACCTGGTGACGCAAATCGAGCTGGTCGGACCAAACAGCCCCATACCCAGCCGGGGACTTTATAAGAACGATTGGAACAATATCGGGCCCGCCGTCGGCTTCTCATGGCAGCTCCCGTGGTTTGGAAAAGGAAAGACAAACGTCCGCGGCGGCTACCAGATCACGTATGCCAAGCCCAGCAATCTGGCCGCTCTCGTCAACAGCATCTTTCTAAATCCGGGCTTCAGCAACCTCGCGCAGTCTACAGGCCCTCTGAACGGGGCCTACTTCGACCTGCGGAATCTCCGGGACTTCGTACCGATTGTTCCCGCGGTGGCTCCGTTACAACCGATTCCACTGACGAAACCGAACCAGGCGATCTCTGCATTCGACTGGAATTTCAGCACCCCTTACATCCAGAACCTGACGCTATCCGTTACGCGAGACTTGACGTCCTTCCTCAATCTGGATGTACGTTACATCGGCACACGTGGCATCAAGCTGGATGGCAACTGGGATCTCAACGTGCCGAACGTGTTTTACAACCAGCCGTTGTTCGATGCGATCGAACGTACGCGCAGAGGCGAAGACGTGGAACTGTTCGATCAGATGTTCCTGGGTCTGAACCTCAATCCGGGTGTTGCCGGGTGTGACCGCACTAACCCCACGGCCACATGCGCTGCAGTAAACGGCACAACGCAGAGAGGCTCGCAACATTTGCGGCTGAGTTCGACATTCCGAAGTGATTTGGCGAATGGCACCTATGCAGCATTGGCGAACGCGCTGAATGTTTACAACGGCGTCGGTTCAAGTACAGTCAACTTCGGCACCGCGGGTGAACGCGGGACCGTGCTCAAACGCGCCAACGCGGGTTTCAACGTTCCAGGCGGCAACACCGGAGGGAATATTCCACCGAATTATGTGGTGCCTGCTGGTTTGTTCCCTTCCAATTGGATAACAGCCAATCCCCAGGTTTCCTCGGCGAATTACTACACCAATACGGGAAAGTCGAGCTACCACTCGCTACAAATCCAATCGACGGTGCGCGCGTCAAGTACTCTAAGTTTCCAGGGAACCTATGTCTGGTCGAAGTCCCTCGCGCTCAGTGCCAGCACGTACACGAATCCGGCGGACCGGGACCTCGACTACAATCTTGCCCCGAGCCATAGTACGCACGACTTCCGGGCAAATGGCAACTTGTCGCTCCCGTTCGGCCCCAACCGTCTGTTTTTCGGCAACACTTCCGGATGGACCGCACGTCTGATCGAAGGTTGGCAGACGAGTTTTATTTTCAATGTGAATAGCGGTCAGCCCGCCAACGTGGTGGGATCGACTACTTTATACGGCAACGGAGTGCCGGATATTGTGGGTGATTTCCCGGTGAAGCCTTTCTCGGACATGGTTTGGAATGGGAACACCGGCCAATACTTCAACTCACGGTTCGACCAGACAGCAGACCCGCAATGCTCACAGCTTGCGGCGGAGCTCCGCCCCTACTGCACACTCCAGGCAGTCACGGATTCCGAAACGAATCAGGTGGTACTTCAGAACGCTCGTCCCGGTCAGCGAGGGACATTGGGTCAGAAGACGATGGAACTGCCAGGCGCCTGGGCTTTCGATGCGGCTATCAGCAAGACTTTCAAGATCAGCGAAGGTAAGAGCGTGCAGTTCCGTATGGATGCGACGAATATTTTCAACCACCCCCTGCTCGGGCAGCCCACGCTGAATATCAACAGCACAACGCCGTTTGGAGAAATTACAACCAAAGGTGACCAGCGGCGCCAATTTAAGGCGCAAGTGCGTCTGGACTTCTGATGAGGAGGTAGAGAGCATTGAATCACTCTGCAAATTGAGCTAGTTCTACAAATTTACAAAGAACGGCCCGCTTCGTGATCTCGAGGCGGGCTGTTCTCGTTTTGGAAATGCAGAAAGCGAGGTTGAGGCGGTGTCACGGTGGTCACTGTTGGTTTGTCACGGTCATTGCGGTTTCGGATCAATGATCAACCGGTTCGTCGTGACGTATTGGGTCGCGTTTAGACCAAGCCAGACTGATATTATCTTTCCCGAACTCTTCTCTCCGCAACCGTGATATGTGTCGGCGACCACTTCAAAAAAGAACTCACGATTCCTCGAATGAAGTCTCTTTTGGGTTGTAAACCTTCTCATCCCGGGCCCCGAGCGCGATGCATTCTTCGGCAGGTTTACCTAGCCAACCTTCACCGTCAGCATTGAGATTGAGCCGCCATCGACGCCCTCAACCGGAAATGTGACGGCTTCCCCCTCCTGTATGCTTCCGAGTACGTACAGAAGTGGCAAATAATGATCTGGCGTCGGAATGGAGAGCAACGCATCCGGCCCCAGCCTTTCATAGTTAATGAGTGATTCGTAGTCGCCGGCCATGATCATCTCTTTGGCGGTGGTCTCGAACCGAATGGCCCAGTCGTAAGGATCGGGAATCTGCCGTCCCCATCCATACGTGTGAAGATTGTGAATCATGTTTCCGCTTCCCATTATCAGAATCGCTTGATTGCGCAATGTCGCTAGTGCTTTACCGATTTCAAAATGATAAGAAGCCGGTCGGGTTTCGTCGATGCTCAACTGCACGACGGGAACGTTAGCGCCTGGATACACGTGCCGGAGGACAGACCATGTTCCATGATCTAGACCCCAGGATTCGTCCAATTCAACTTGCAACGGCGCGAGCAACTTTTGCACATGCCGGGCAAGTTTCGGGTCGCCCGGGGCCGGATACTGGACCTCATACAACTCTCGCGGAAAGCCACCGAAATCGTGGATTGTTCTTGGGGTCGGCGTTTCGGTAACTGCAAGTCTCGGAACAAACCAGTGAGCAGAGATCGACAAGATTGCCTTCGGTTCTGGCAGCTCCTGCCCTATACGTCGCCAGCATTGGGTGTAGAGGTTGTTGCCCAGAGCGTTCAACGGATTGCCGTGTCCGAAGAATATCGCGGGCATCATATCCGTCATTGTGAACTCTTCCTCTTTTGTTTGCTACTTGGACGAAACTCGCTACGTCTTTTGCGTCGATGTCTGCACGGGATCGACACGATCGGCAGCAGGAGTCGGCGGATCACCAAGGGACTCGACCCAAGCACTCTTGATACACAAAGTCCTGCGCCCCTGCCGGAATCCCCCGTGCTACTTCCAGATTCCCATCGTAAGATGGGACGTCCCTCCGCAATCTCTAATCGTGCGCACCACAATATCTGATATTTCGAACACGATCAGCGCGCTATCCTGAGAGGAAGTCACTGTGTGCAACTGTGCAAAGTGCAAAAGCTGGCGATAACCAGGTGCGACAAGCGGGTGGACTAATCAACCAGAATCAAAGGGGCACGTAAACAATGTTCACGAGCGCCGATGTTCAGAGCCGAGATCCCGAGGACCGAGAAGTGCAGTCCGGGGATCGGAAAGGCAAGCGCGAGAAGATGATGGATAAAACTATCGCCGACTCCTTTCCTGCAAGCGATCCTCCGTCATCATTGCCGGATCCAAACGAAGACTCGTTTAAACGGAAAAGCCGAAAGCGAAAAGACGAAGCAGCCTGAGACCATGCCGTCGCCCTGTCCGCGATGCGCTACGAGTTTGGCGTACGATGAGCGAGTTGCCCGACGATATTCTCGAACTTCAGCAATCGGCATTCAGCTATTTTCTGGATCACACGAATGCCAAAAACGGGCTTGTGGCCGACAATACAGGCGAGGACTCGGCTTGCAGCATTGCGGCCATGGGGCTGGGATTGAGTTGTCAACCGGTCGCGGTGAGCAATGGCTGGCTCAAGCGTACGGACGCGGCCGAGCGGGTCCTAACCGCGCTGCGATTCTTCGAGCAAAGCCCGCAAGGCCCCGAACCGGACGTAACCGGTTACAAGGGGTTCTACTACCATTTCCTGGAAATGAAAGACGGCCGTCGTGCAGGGAAATGCGAACTCTCCACGGTCGACAGCGCGTTTCTCCTGGCGGGGATGCTTGCGGCGGGAGCTTTTTTTGATGCAGATGAGCCCGCCGAGCGTGAAATCCGCGAAACCGCCGACGCCCTATATCGCCGCGCCGACTGGCAGTGGGCACTCTATGGCGTTCCGAGCAACGCAAACGGCTGGCCAACCAAGACCGTCGAAGATGTCACGATCATACACGGCGGCATGCCGGAGAACGGCTTCATCAGCTATCGATACCAGGGATACGATGAATCGTTGCTCATGCATGTGTTGGGGCTGGGGTCGTCCACGTTCGCGCTGCCGCCGGAGTGTTACCGGTCATGGCAGAAAACATTCGCCTGGCGGGAGCAATACGGGATCGAATACCTCCACGCGGGTCCGCTGTTCATTCACCAGCTCAGTCACTGTTGGCTCGATTTACACGGAATCGTCGATGGGTTCATGCGAGCCAGGGGCCTCGAGTATTTCGAGAACAGTCGGCGTGCCGTGCACGTGCAGCAGAGCTATGCACAGGAGAATCCAAGAAAGTTTCGTGGGTACGGACCGCTTTGCTGGGGTCTGAGCGCCAGTGACGGTCCCGGACCAGCGACGAAGGCTATCGACAACAACGACCGCGATTTTTGGATGTACGTAGCCCGAGGTGTTCCCGACGGCCCTGATGATGGCACGCTGGCTCCCGGCGCCGTGGTGGCGTCGCTTCCGTTTGCTCCCGAGCTCGTGACGGACACGCTTCGAGAGCTTGTGCGCGTGCATCCCAACTTGCACAGCGAATACGGTCTTCGCGCGAGTTTAAATCCAACCTTCGGCGATTGGATCAGCGCCCTGAACTACGGATTGGACCAGGGACCGATCGTCATGATGATTGAGAACTATCGAACCGGTCTGCCGTGGAAACTCATGAAGCGCATTCCGTACATCTGGCGCGGATTGCAGAAGGCCGGTTTCGCGGGCGGATGGCTCGAATCTGAAGAAGAACCGCGATGCCCCGCTGCCATCGAGGGCCGGTGGCACGAACGGGGGACGCCCTTCAGCAAGTTTGCCGAGAGCAAAACGGACAGTGAACGACCGCAGCCGGATGCGACACAAACCATGCGGGCCGCGCGGATCCACTCTTATGGTGATCCGACAGGCGTCAAGATCACGCAGGCTCCCCGACCGAAGCCAGGAATCGGACAGGTCCTTGTTCGCGTGAAAGCAGCCGGTGTAAACCCGATTGATTGGATGGTGGCGGAGGGCAAGGCCCGCTCGTGGCTGGACCACCGCTTGCCGCTGACGTTAGGCTGGGAACTGGCTGGAGTCGTTGAAACGTTAGGCGCCGATGTTAAACGGCTCAAGTCCGGCGATGAGGTCTTCGGCATGATCGATCTGTCCGTCGACGGGGCGGATGCGGAGTTTGCCGTTGGCGATGAGAAGGCTCTGGCGATAAAACCCAGATCCCTCGATTTCCCCAGCGCCGCGGCGATACCGATCGGTGCACTGGCCGCGCATCAGGCGCTCTTTGATGCCGCGGAACTGCGTGTCGGGCAGACCGTACTCATCCACGCGGCGGCCGGCGGAGTCGGGTCAATGGCTGTGCAGCTCGCCAAGGCACACGGCGCACAAGTAATCGGCACTGCTTCGGGTCCCGACCATCTCAAAGTAATCCGAGACCTGGGCTGCGACCAGGCGATCGACTATAAAGCCACGCGGTTTGAAGATCACGTCCGCGACGTGGACGTTGTACTCGATCCGGTGGGTGCCGATTCGCAGAAACGATCGTTCGGAGTCCTCAAGAAAGGCGGGATCCTCGTGGCATTGACGGAGGAGCCGCGGCAAGATCTGGCCCTGGAACACGGCGTGCGCGCGACAATGATTGGCGTCAAACCCGACCGCCAGCGCCTTGCAGTTATCGGAAAGCTGATCGACGACGGTAAGCTTCGCCCCCTCCTTCAGGCGGTTTTTCCACTTGAGCAGATCAAAGAGGCACTGGCACTTAGCCGCACCCGCCACGTCGCGGGGAAGATCGTCCTGACGATCGGAGTCTGATCTGGGAAAGGTTGTTCTTGCTGGGCAGTTCCGATTTTTCATTCAAGCGTCAACTATCACTGAGAGGAGGCTAAATGGACGAATCAAGATCACCAACAGGCGTTGCTATCGACAACGTCTTGTTTGCAACCGATTTTTCTCCCGCAACAGAATCTCCATTTTCGTATGCAGTGGGGATTGCTGAGCGCTACCAGGCCAAGTTGTACGTTGTGCACGTGATCAATCTTGAAAGCTTCGACCTCCTGGAATCCGAATCCGCTCGCGCCTTGATCAAGGAAGCTCACGGCGTAGCTGACAGGAAAATGACTCAGTTGCTGGAGCCACTGCGCTTACAACGTGAACG
>DASTBJ010000417.1:0-4002 GCA_035712125.1 Terriglobia bacterium | reverse complement strand
TTTCTACTTACTCCCATCCAGCAGTTCGTAGATCCTCGTCGCGGCAATGGCCGGAACGCCCGGTGCCGTAATCGACGGGAATCGATCGCGGTGGCGGGTCAGGTCGGCCCGTCTAGCCGCTTCCTCAGCGGTAACGCCCTGCTGTTTCAGACGGCTCACTTCCGTCCAGACATCGCGAAGGTAGGCCTGAAAGTAATCGATCTTCGCCTTATCCGTGAAGGCTTCCCCGTGCCCGGGCAGTATCGTGACGAAATCGAGTTTCTTGAGTTCATCCAGTGTGGTCACCCACTCATTGACGAACGCATCGCTCATGTTCGATAGAGTCGAGGTGAGCATATCGCCCGTAATCACGATTTTCTCATTCGGCAAATATACGACCACGTCGCCGGCGGTGTGGGCACGGCCGAGGAACCGGATCTGGATTTCCCGGCTTCCGCGGTGCAGCGTCATGTTTGTACGAACCGTCACGTTAGGAGGGGTAGGTTTCAGCTCCGCCTGCGACGCTGCGTTGTTTTCGGCGGTCTGAAGCTGTGTTTGCAGCCGGGTTTTTGCAGCGGGATCTGTCTCCGCCGCGACACGCTGCCGAAGGTTTGCGATCTGGTTGGGAAGGCCCGTGACGTAGTTCCTGTACAGAGGCATCTGGATCGACTTGTTACCTGTCAGCATCTCGCGCGTGAACTCATGCCCGATGATAGAGACCGTGCTGTCGAAGATCTGATTGCCGTGCGCATGATCGTAATGGAAGTGCGTGTTAACGACGGTTCGCACCGGTTTGTTCGTTAACGTTTTAATTTCGTCGAGCAATACCCAGGCCGCGGCGGCCGATACGTGATCGTCGACAATCACGACGTCGTCATCGTTCACAATGACGGCGGAATTCCCGATCACGGTAAGAGCCCCGGTACCGATAGCGTGATAGACACCGTCTGCAACCTTGTTGAAACGGAACGCGGCACCGTTATGCGTTGTGCCTGCCGGCTGGCGTGGGGATTGCCCGCCCGCCAGCGCCACTGTGACGAGAAGGATGACGCATCCAATCGCGATCATTAGCCTTGCCATGAAGTCCTCCCTGCAATTTCGCGAAGTATACAACCCTCCGCGAGGATGTAGTTATAATGCCGGCCATGTACACCCCGATCCGTAGCATGCTGGTCTTTGCGGCCGTACTTTTGTGGCAGTCCGAAGCATCCGCGCAGCTTTTTGCTCCCAACAAGGCGGGCGTTTCGATGGGGCATCTTCACTATCAGGTGCGCGATGTCGAAGCGAACAAACGATTCTGGAGTGCGTTGGGGGGACAAGCGATAAAGGTCGGCGGCATCGACGTCATGAAGTTTCCGGGAGTGCTGGTGTTTCTTTCCAGTGGTTCATCGACCGGAGGTGCCGACGGCTCGATTCTCAATCATGTTGCGTTTCGTGTCCCGTCGCTGGCGAAGGTGGAGGCAGCCGGACTGACAGTTATTCCCGTTGCCGGATTTCCCGGCGTGGCGTCGGTCATGACCCCGGAAGGGGAACGCGTCGAACTATTCGAAGATGCGGCGCAGAACCTGACGTTTACGCAGGATGCTGGTTTCAACGATCCGATAGCGGAACGCCATAACCGGCCTGTCCCAACGCCCATCGCTTTTCATCACATTCATGTGTATGTGACCGCGGAAACTGTACCGGAGGTGAAAGCCTGGTATGTGCGCATGTTTGGAGGAACCCCGGGGAAGAGAAGTCAGTACGACGCCGTCGACTTGCCGGGCATGAACTTGAATATCTCCGGACCACCTCGCGGCTCGGCTCCAACCAGAGGCAGAATGCTCGACCACATCGGACTGGAGATCACGGGGCTCGAGGCATTTTGCGCGAAACTCGCATCGATGGGCGTGAAGTTTGACGTGCCCTACTCGAAGAATGCCGGAGGTTTCGGGAGCGCTACCTTCACCGATCCGTGGGGCGTTTCAATCGAATTGACCGAAGGCCTGCGAGTCTACTAGTCGCTGGTTATCGGCCGACTTCTTCTTCCAACTGCGCCCACGGCCCGCTGGCATACACGATGCGGCCACCGACCATAGTCAGCTGGGACTCGATCGCGCCGATCTGATCCACGGGAACAGTCATGTAGTCCTTCGTCAGCACGGCGAGATCCGCGAGCTTTCCAACTTCCAGCGATCCTCTTTCGTTTTCGTCCCGCGAGAACCACGCGCTTCCAAGCGTGTAAAACCGCAGGGCATCTTCGCGTCCCGGGACCTCATCGATTCTCCGAAGCGCAAGTCCACCCGCTGCCTTGCCGTCAAGAAGCCATTGCAGCGACGTGAACGGATTGTACGAGGCGATGCGGTGTGCGTCCGTGCCGGCGCCAACTGGAACACCCAGCTTTTTCGCCGTCATCACCGGAGGCATGCTCCGAGTGCCGTCCTCCGTGAAGTACAACATGTCTTGGACGGTCCAACCCAGGCCAAGCGCCTTCGTCCTTTGGAGAGACGCTGGGGAAGCGTCGTTGAGGTGGGCGATAGACCACCGGAGGCCAGTAATCGACACTTCCTTATTGAGCTGTTCGAATAGGGTCAGGAGTTGATCGACCGACGCGTTGTTATTCCAGTGCATGGTCAGAGCCAGGCCGCGTTCTGCCGCCCACTTTGCAATCTGGTAAAAGCTGGCCTTCTCGGGGTCGCCGGGCTTGTCGTTGTTGTTCATTGCCCACGTCACACGCTCGCCGAGTCCGCTGAAGCGCAGCATCGCGTCACCGAATCCTGCCGGCAGCAGTCGGGTGAGACTCTGGAATTCTTCGATCTCGGAGCCCGGCGTCTGCCCGTTCAGGCTGTAGGTGACGCGAACCGTCATCTGGCGTTGCTGCCAGACCCTGAAGAGCGCCTGATAGTCGTTTGGAGGCAGGTTGTTGCCGCCTGGGTCGCCGACGCCCGTCAGTCCGAGTCGATTGAGTTCACGAAAGAACTTCCTCGTGCCGTCAACCTGCTGCTCGAACGTCGGTTTTGGAAGTCTGTCGAACAGAGCGACGATGCCCGGCTGGTTCCCTGTAATCCCACCGGTAAGATTGCCACCGGCGTCGCGTTCCAGTCGTGTACCCGTGGGAAGATCGGCATCCGTCGCAATGTTCAGTGCTCTGAAGCCTGACCGCGACATGGCTACCCACGCGTAGTTGAACTGAACATAGACAGGATTGTTCGATGCAGCTGTCTCGAGTTCTGCCTGCGTGGGGCGCCGTTTCTCCTTAAATTGGTTGGGGCTCCAGCCGCCACCGACGATAAGCCAGGTTCCCGGCTTCATCGTTGCAGCAGCCTGGCGGATGCGCCCGAGCGCGTCGGTGAGCGTCGGCACACCCACCCAGTTCACTTCGGTACTGAACGTCAGGCCCGCGCGAATTGCGTGGAGGTGCGAATCGATCAGTCCGGGAATGACAGTGCGGCGTTGAAGGTCGATGACTCGAGTGCTCAGCCCGGCCGTCTTCCGGATGTTTGCCGTTGTTCCGAGCGCCAGAATCCTCCCGTTGTGGATCGACAACGCCTCACGAACGGAGAACTGCGCGTCACCGGTAAGGATTTTCCCATTGATCAGAATCGTGTCGGGGACCTGGCCGAGACCCGGTATCACAAGGATGAAGGAAAGGAGGACCGCCGCAGCGAACGTTTTCATTGTGTCACGCTCTGTTTCCTACGGACCGGGGCGGGTTTTGACGCCTTTGCGGAGCATATCGATGGCTTTTGCCAGTCTGCTCTGCTTGGTGGCCTCGCGCCTCGCTTCGCTGATCCATCGGCAGTATTCCTTGCGGTGGGTGTAACTCAGACTCTCGAAGGTCGTCACCAGATTTTCCTGCTCCAGTAACTTTCTGAACGTCTCGGGGACGACGATGGTCCTGGGTTCTTCGTCTTTCCACAACGCGACTTCAATGGTATCGCCGGGTTGCTTGCCGATCTGCTCCCGGATTGCCTTAGGTACGCCGACAAGATGCTGGGGAAACCCGTACTTGATGAGCGAACCGGAGTCCTCCACACCGTCAAA
>DASTBJ010000416.1:0-7427 GCA_035712125.1 Terriglobia bacterium | reverse complement strand
CCCTTGGGTATTTTCGGCGGAGGACACACTTACCGATACTGAAACTCAGGCGAGCGCCAACTTTGACCCGCAGAGCGGCAATGTCAACGAGTGGCAACTGGAATGGTAGTATAGCGGGCCACCGTTGCAGACGCGCTGGACGCGAGGCAGGAAGGGGAAACCCGAACGTGTTACCAAACTCGAAATCGAAGCGGCAACCGGATGTCTGTGGCGTTTCGCAGTGTGTGGCCCGGGTAGCATACGTTAGACGGAGGGAGCGGAGCTAGGCTCTACGACCCTTTCCCGTCAACAATTGGACCAACGCCTTTCGTGTAGCGAGTAGCAGTTCGTGCACTCTTTGATCGGTGCCGTATGATTCGTTGAACCTGTCCAAGTCATGTATCGCCCAATTTCCTGCATCAATAATGTCTTCAGCCCAATGTCGCGCATACCTGCCTCGCTGTTCCTTCGTAGGAATGTTGTGGTCCCTGTGGGCTGCACAAGCTTGGGCTCCGTTTGTTCCGCCTCCACACATCCGCCCTCTTCAGGTAGGCGTCGAGTGCCCGCACATCCTCACTGCACGCTTTCTGCGCTAACGCCACCAGAACGGGGCGGTAGAAGGTGTCGTGGAGCCAGGACTCAAACGCCTCATCGGTGAGGTGCTGGGTCGCTTCAAACATCGCCTCAAGTTCCTCGGGGGAGATTCCCTCAATTCGTTTCGGGGGCCGTCCGCGCCTGCTGGGGGGCTGGGACTTCACCTTGGTCAGTTTCCTTCACGTTCGCTACCCTCCCCTCCAGTGTAGTGGATGTGTAGCGCACGCCTTGGCTGTGACACCGGCTTGACCTAGTCGAGTGGTGGCGTCCGCAACTTCGACTAGCGGACACTATTGTGCGAGACTTCGACGTTCTAAGAGAGGGCTGAAAGTGGGAGTGACCAGGCTTACCGTAACGGCCATCCTTTGCGTTTGAAATACCAATCCACAACACCGGAAAACCATTTGAGGGTGAAAAGGAAAGAACTGAACGATAGGCCGAAGATCAGTAGCAGCACTCTAGAAAACAAAGACTCGGGCCAGATAAGGAAAAACGGAAACCATACACAGAACGCCGCGAATACAAACAGGCAACCCCAGAGAACCCACCGCCTAGGCCGACGCTCAGGTTTCATCCGAGTATAGAGTTTTCCCTTGGCAAGAAGCGCGATGGATAATCCGACGGCAAAGACCGCGAGGAGCGAAAGGAAAAGCACTACCAGAAACTCAGAATCGCGCATTGCGGTGAAGATATTAGGCTAAGGGAACTCGCTAACCACTCTGTCCGTGCGAGGGAAGTGGGTGGTCCCAGTGTTGTTTCTCCCTGCGGACGGGCGATATCACTTGTGGTGGGATGTGTCTGATCGTAAACCCCTTCTCACTGGAACACCCGCCTCCGAGGGAGAGGCTCTGGTTACGGATTGTCCCATTCCCGCTCCACTCCACCCTTCCCACTCCCCTCGAGTGCCACACGCCTTCCTGAAGCTCACGGACATCGACGGTGAGTGCAAAGGGTTCTGTTCGGACCTGGACTGAAGATGGACCTTTACATTGATATTCGATCTCTAACCTCAGGCTTGGACCGGTCATCACCACCCGGTGTTGCCCCCCGGTCAGATTATCAAACGCCTCCTCGCACCTATTCTGAACTGACTGTCCGTCGATGGTGGAGACGCAGTTGAATGTGGATGGAACTGGTATTTGAAACATCAGGAGGAAAGTGAGCGAGAGCAGGTTCAACATGGGGCAAGTCTCCGTACCTGTCATCTGGATGTCAATAGCCCGACCAGCGCGTTAATGCGATCCGCTAGCCGACAATGAGGCTATAAAGATTCGTCGAGATTTGAACCGCTCCGGGAAACCCGGGGCGGTTCAGATCGATGCAACTTTCTAGAGAGGGAACGATTAGAGTTTGGAGTGAGTGGGGAGACGAAGATCGTCCCGCGCTGTGGTTTTACGTTGATGTCGGGAATACAACGAGCTTGGATTGTGTATCGGCTGGAGATACGAGGAGGCGCTTGATGGAACGAGTGTCATTCTCCACCGCTACCTCGATTTTGAAAATGGGTGCCTCAGCCCCAGCGCGACTGATGGGCTAACAAAGGCAATTGGACCTAAGCTGTAAAATAGCGTTGCAAAAACGGCCACCACAACACGTCATTGAGGACCTAGCGAAATCTCAACTTCACCGATTTTCTCAGAATGCGGGGTGGACAGCTGAAGCCCTCGAACGGCCATCGTCCACGGCTCTTCGGATCAAGAGCCGTACTCACTTCGTTAGCAACGTGCGAACCTCTGCTTCGAGATCCCCGGCTTTGTTTCTCGTGCGTCCGAAAATCCTGCGGTAGATCTGCCAGTCCTTTCCGATAATGAACGTCGTCGGAAACCCTGGGTGCCCTCCGAGAGCAAGGTCGAGTTCGGCATTACCAATCACCACGGGATACTCGATCTGCAGCTGCGTTGCGACCGCGGCTATATCTTGGTTGGATCCTGAATCATACGTGACAGCGACAACTTCCAGGCCTTGGTCCTTCAGCTGTCTGAGCAGCGCATTGTATTCCGGCACTGCTTCTTTTGACGGAAGCGCCCAGGTCGCCCAGAGCTCCAGTACCACGACCTTGCCTTTTAGATCGGTGGACTTCACGTCACCTCCCAGCACATTCTTCAATGTGAACTCAGGAGCAGGCTGAGGTACTCGATAGGCCGGAGCCCTTACAAGAGGTGGCGATCCTCTTTGGGAAGGAGGCTGCGTTAGCGGTTGAACCACAGTGAAATCAATCTGGGCCAGCAAGGCCCCCCCAGTTAGAGTGATAGACGTGGCCTCTTCTTTGGACGGCACGCCTGGAAAGTACGTCGGAACATCCACCAATCCCGCGGCGACGTGATACCGCCCCGGCGGAATGTCGGACAGGCGATAGCGTCCATCGCCATCGGTCAAGCCAATGCGGACGAGGGTCGTCGCATTCGCTGCCGGAGCACCCGCCTCGGGCGCAGGAATCACGCTTACACGCACGCCAATGGCCGGCTGGCCATCACGGGTCAGAAGTCTCCCGGCGACTGTCCCGTTCACGGTCTGAGCCAAACTCCCGGCCGGAGTCAGCAGTGCGAGGATCAGCAGTGCCCTTGTCATCGTTCTACCTTGCGCGGCATCATCCGCTGCATCACGCAAATCCGTCAAGCCAGAAGCAGCCAGCTTGGACGTATCGTCGTTAGCGTTGCATCGGAAATCCTCGGTGAGACACGTAGAGCCGAGAGCCATGCGCGTTGCCGAGGATTTTCGATAACGAGACTTGAAGGAAGCCGCTGGGTTATGGGGAAAGTACTGGAATGCGGTTTTGAAGTTGTCGCGTGACGGTCGGCGTAGGGCGAAGCGAAAGCCACCGCGGAGAGCGAAACCTTTCCAAAGTTTGTAATGGGCCTCAAACGACTAGTTGCGTCCGACGAATCTGTACTGAAATCCCACCATATACATGACGAACGCAATGTCGCTGCGTACAGTAGCCGTAGCTGAAGCGACGGAACCATCGGGATTTCGTAGGGTGGGGTAATGGTAAGAAACGGGACCTGCGTCGTAATAGCGCCCTGCCAGGTCCACCGACCACTTCTGCCCGAGCGGTATCTTTACTCCACCGCCGTACATCCAGTAACCTGCTCCAGTGTCGGCCTTGGTTCCGTCAGGATACTCGAACGAGTTGAAAGAAAGCCTCCCCAAACCCGCTGTCGCGTAGGGGCGCACGGGGCCGCGCGGCATCACGAGTTCGCCTGCAACACCTCCGGCTCTGAACCCGGCGCCTCCATTGCACAAGTAGGTACAGGTGTAGTTGTCGTACTGTCCGAAAAAAAAGTCCAGCCGCAGATTGACGGCGCTTCTCAAATGAAAGATGAGGTCGACTCCAAGCGCGCTCTGGTGCGCCAGTGGCGCGCCCTGAGTGTTCCCTCGAAACTGTCCTCTAGGCACCAGTTGTTGATAGTTGACTCCGACGCTGGCTCCACGCGAGGAATCCGAGTCCTGTGCCTGAACCGGCAGTTGCAAAACAATGATCGTCAGGAAAAGCCAGAGCGTCTTGCGGTAGGCGCGGCTCGTCGTCACGGTGTCAGTCGTCATCAATCCTCCTCATCTCGGTCAGAACCAAGATCCCAGACCGCCTTCGTCAGATCAATGAAGCAGAACAACTCTTTTGTCACGCGCGGATCGCCTACAGCAATTGACTCACTCAAATTAAGAAGATAGTGGCAACCACTCTGGTGAATGGGCATTTCAGCGGTTTCGTGGCGAAGGAAAGGTTGCAGCGAGCCAGGGGTTACAACCGAGCTCTCAGAAGGCAAGTGCGGGTATGCCGCTCAGGTCTATCAGCAAATGCGCGATCCAGCCTTCATCGCACTCTACTGGAATCATCGGCAAAATGACCGCTATCGCCTGCTCAGTGCGGACAAAAGAAACGCGATTTCCTGATCAATTTCCTCAGGCGACGCCACGGTCTCCGCGATTTCTGCGCGAAGTAACGTACGATATTTCTTTCGCACTCGAAGGATGGCCATACGTAAGGCACCCACGGAAATATTCAATCGTGCCGCAACCTCATCGTAGCGCTCCTCCGAGTCGTAGTTGAGGAAGCCTGCCAGCGAGTCGAACAGCTCTTCCTTGCCTGAGGTGGCATACTCGGCGCGCGACCTGGCCAACACCCGTTCAAGTAAGGATAACGCCCAACGGCGCTCGAAGAGCGCTTCGGGAGTGATTTCATGGGCTACAGCCGGCAGGTACCAACCCTCGGCATCGGCGGCATCGATTGAGACGGGGACTTGTCCGCCTCCTCGCTTGACGGCCCTGGCCTTGTCCCATTCATTCGCAAGAAAGTGTTTTACAGAGGTCAGCAGGAAAGATCGGAAGCGGCCACGCCGGCGATCGGCATGCTCCAGATAGTTTTTCTCGATCAGTACGTAAAAGAACTCTTGCGTCAGATCCTGGGCCTTGTCAGGGTCATGACCATTCCGGCGGACGAACGCGTACACAGGACTCCAATAGGTTTGACACAGGGTGGCAAGAGCCTGACGAGCCTCAGTCGTAGGCTCCGAGACCGCAGTAACGATGAGACTCCAGGATGTCGTATGAAAGTGAGCATCAGGCATCGGTCGGCCAACTCTATCACGAAGCCGAGGTGAGTCGATCTGCGTGATGAATCTCGTATTCTGCTTCAGACAACGATTGACATGGAAGGCCCCCCGGGGCACGGCGGGTACAGCGTGACAATGGTCATGGTGTGCTTTGGCGCGAACCGCCGTGGGCGCTCAGCGCTACGACGACTATGGTTCGATTTGCATCCTGTTTTGGGCAGGGGTGTGTTATTAGCCCGTGGCAGGGAGTTGGGAAATGACGAAAGCAGACAAAGGATTCCACACATGCCCGCGCTGCGGCGACGAACTGCAGCCTCAAGTTCTGGGTGGACGTTGTCCGCGCTGTCTGCTGGAGCTTGGGGCTGAAAGGGCCGGCGAAACTGATCCGCCCAGCGGTTCCCCGACTAATTCCGGAAGATCAAACGAACTCGAATCCACAGCGCTGGACCGCGGCCGGTTCGTGGCGGGCACGCTCCTCTCGGGGCGCTATCGCATCGTCGGGCTTCTCGGCAGGGGCGGCATGGGAGAAGTCTACAAAGCCGAGGATTTGAAGCTTCGGCAGCTTGTTGCGCTGAAGTTTTTGCCCGACGCTCTTTCCCAGGACGGCGGCATGCTCGCCAGGTTTCATCGGGAGGTTCGGGCAGCCCGTCAAATTACGCACGCCAATGTCTGCCGGGTGCATGACATTGGCGAGACGGCCATCGGCCCTCAGAGCGTTCATTTCTTGTCGATGGAATACATCGATGGAGAGGATTTGGCAGTACTGCTTCGCCGTATTGGTCGTTTTACCGTGCCGAAAGGCGTGGAGCTAGCGCGTCAACTCTGTTCGGCACTCGGGGCGGCACATGATGCCGGCATGGTGCATCGCGATTTGAAACCAGCAAACATCATGTTCGATGGGCGCGGGCGAGCACACATCACAGACTTCGGACTCTCAGGACTGGCCGAGGAGTTTCGCGGTGAAGAGCAGTCGGGCACACCGGCGTACATGGCTCCAGAACAGATGCGCGGCGCACCGGCTACGACGGCCACCGATATCTATGCCCTGGGACTTGTGCTTTACGAGCTATTCACAGGAAAACGGCCATTTGAAGACCGCGACGCCCGGGGCCTCAGCAATCGGCATGATGCAGACATCCCGCCGCCCTCCACGCGAATCCGGGAACTCGATCCCGTTACTGAACGCGCGATTCTGCGGTGTCTGGCCAGACAGCCTGCGGACCGCCCAAAATCTGCTTATGAAGTAGCTTCAGCACTGCCTGGAGGCGATCCGCTCGCGGCTGCGCTCGCGGTCGGCGAGACGCCTTCACCGGAAATGGTCGCCGCGTCGGGAGTGAAAGAAGGCTTGCGTCCTCTACCGGCATGGAGTCTTCTGATGAGCATCCTCGCCGTATTGTTTGCCGTCGGTTGGTTATTTAATCCGGCGTCGAGTCATCGCGCGGTCTTTGGGAAATCGCCGGAACTTCTCGCGTTCATCGCAAAAAACATGATGGACGAGATGGGATACTCGATGGTCCCCGCAGACTCCGCATACGGAGTTCGGATAAACGATGTAGCTCCGGAACCGGCGCAATTCTGGTATCGCGAAAGCCCTTACCCCCTCCTACCCGGCAGACTCCTCGCGATAGGCCCTTTCTATGCGGTTGCAGGCAGGCAGGTCGCGGAACAAGACCCACCGCCTATGACCCCGGGAATGCGGAGCATTCGCCTGGACGCGACTGACGGTGTGTTGCGACGGTTCCATGCGACTCCGGGGGCGGACGCGGCGAAATCTCCAATTCCTTTTGAATGGACTCCACTTTTGAGAATGGCGGGCCTGGATCCGCAGTTACTCGACACGGTGGAGCCTCAACAGTCGACATCTTCACACGCAGACCGGCGAGTCGCCTGGACGGGGAGTTTGCCGAACGATCCCAGCATCCCCTTGCGCATTGAGGGAGCAGAACAGTATGGAAGACCGATTTACTTCGAGGTTTTCGGCCCGCAGAACACGTCCCAAGCCTCGAATGCAGAACTGAAGGTGGTGACAGCCATCAGGATTGTCGTCGTGATTCTTATGATGGTCGCCGGCGTCGCCCTTGCGTGGCGCAATCTCAAAGAGGGCAAAGGAGATCGCCGCGGCGCGTTCCGCCTTTCCCTCTTTGCGTTCGTATCGGTGATGCTTGCGTGGCTCTTTGGGTCCACTCACCGATTCAATCCGGGCGAGTTGAACAGTTATCTCAACGCACTGGCCGAAGCGTTGTACTGGGCCGCGATCTCGGGCGTCATCTATCTGGCCGTTGAACCCTTCGTCCGGCGCCGGTG
>DASTBJ010000415.1:0-2499 GCA_035712125.1 Terriglobia bacterium | reverse complement strand
CCGGAAGCAAGTCGCTCGGTATGTCCATTCTCGGCAATCAGGAAGCGCCCAAGGCGCTGGTGATTGTTCCGTGGAAGCGATCGGAACTGGGCAATGCTCTCGGCATTTCGACGATGCTCGACGATTCGAGGCAACCCGTCGACAAGGAAGTATTCATGCGGATGCTCAGTTACTACGAAATCAGATCGGAAACGGTGCGCGGGAGCAGTGTGCCGGCCGAAAGGAGTGCAGCGCCCACGAATGCGGCGCTTAGGAGGAAGCCATGAATTTTACGGATTTGTTGGGAAATGTCGGCCTGTTTGGAGGCGGGGTCATCCTTTGCCTTGCGGCACTGTCCATCGTTTCGGTGGGCGTGATCGTGGACAAGCAACGTCGGTATCGCCAGGCCGCGCGTCAGACGCAGCTTTTCAAAGCCCAGTTCTCGAAGTTTCTCCATGGTGGAGAGGTTCAGGAATTAATCGACGCGACTCGCGCGCATCAGGATTCTCATGTGGCGCAGGTTGTATCGGCGGGCATCCTCGAGTACGACGGTGTGCGTCAGGCGGGACGTGATGCGGAAGCGTCGATCGAGCTCGTCACAAGCGTACTCCGCGACTCGATGTCCGAAACGCTGATCCAGTTGAAGTCGGGGCTCGGCTTCCTGGCCACGATCGGATCGACGGCGCCGTTCATCGGTTTGTTCGGCACGGTGGTCGGAATCATCAACGCATTCCATAACATCGCTGCTGCGGGATCCGGTGGAATGGCGGTGGTTTCAGGCGGTATCGCCGAAGCTCTGGTCGCAACCGGTCTGGGTATCTTCGTCGCAATTCCGGCCGTTGTCGCTTTCAACCATTTCACGGGCAAGATTGAAAACTTCCACGTGGAAATGAACCGCGCGTCGTCGCAGCTTGTGAATTGCCTGTTCAAGGTGCCGGAGACCATGCAGAACGTCAAAGTGTCCGAGGCAAGGGTTCCGATGGTGAAGGGAGAGACGGCGCATGCGACTCGGTGAACCGGCGAAGATGCAGGCGGCGATCAACATCACGCCGCTCGTCGACGTTGTGCTGGTGCTCTTGATCATTTTTATGGTGATGGTGCCGCATATGCAGAAGGCGCCAGAACTGGATCTGCCGGATACAGCGAAGCCGGGCGAGCAGGGCGGCGATGAGAAAGGCCGGATCATGATCTCCGTCGACGAGGCCGGCGGGTGGTGGATCGACGACAAGAAGGTTGCGCTCGAGCAGTTTGGCGACAAACTTCGCGAAACTGCAGCCGCGGTGGAGAAACCGAGGATTGTTCTTCGGGGCGCCTCCAATCTCAACTTTTACGAAGTCCGGCAAGCCATGATTGCAATCGAGCAGGCCGGTTTCCAGGGTGTGGGACTGGCCGCCAGACGCAGCACCACGGCAGTGGCGCAGAAAGACTGATGTCATGGGAATGAATACAGGTTCCGATAATGGCCTGCAGTCCGAGATCAACATCACGCCGCTCGTCGACGTAGTGCTTGTGCTGCTGATCATTTTTATGGTGGTTGTGCCCCTCCTCATCCAGGGGTACGACGTCGACATTCCTCGTGCTGCCGTCGATCCCGCGGTCGCGCAGGCTGAAGAGTCGCGCGTGGTCCTGAGTATCGTGCCGGCAGCTTGCAGCATTCTTTACGAGCCGGAAGGAGAAGGCTTACCGGCGGATTGTCGTGTAACTCTGGCCGATCAGGTAGTCCCTGCGGCCGAATTGCCCGCGCGTATCGCGGGACTCCTGGGCGGTCGGCCCACGGAAAAGCGCATTCTGTTCCTGGCCGCCGACGACCGCTTGAACTACGAAGGTGTTCTGCGGATCGTCGATCTCGCGAACTCGGGCGTCCAGGGCCTGAAAATCGAATTCTTGACGAACCATTGAGGTTGTTGGTGACGACCATGGAAACCGCGAAAACCGGGACGAGCGTATTGAGATCATCCGGGGCTCCGTCCGCCCGCAGCATGTTGAAGAGCTTTGGGCTCCATGTCTTGGTGGCGTTGTTGCTGCTGCTTGTGCCCGCACAGGTGCTGGTTCACAGCGAGCCCCCCAAGGAGACGGAAAAAGAGGTCGAGATCGTCTTTTATCGGTCCCCTCAGATTCCGATCCCCAGACCTTCGGCGCCTGTTTCTCCTCTGCCGAAATTGGCCGCGGGACTCCCACCGGGAGCCCCCGCACCGGCACGGAACCCGAGACCGGATCTCCCTCCAGGTCCGGACGGACCTGGGAAACCGGAACTTCCTCCGGGCCCTGTAGAGGGTCCCACAGTGGATGTGCCGCCGCAGCCGAAAGCCGGAACTGCGGGCATCCTCGCATTCAAGGATAAGTTTGCAAGCCTGGCTCAGGACAAGATTGCGCCGCGCCTCGGAGCCGACGCGCGACACAACGCTGCTGATGAAGTGGGCCGGCCCTCATCTCGCTCCAGCCTGACAAGCACTTCGCCTGGCGGGAGCGGCGGCATCAATTCCTCTTCGCTGACCCGCAACGTGGGCGGCGGTGGCGGAG
>DASTBJ010000414.1:0-11381 GCA_035712125.1 Terriglobia bacterium | reverse complement strand
TCGTTTTCAGAATTTGGGGTTCGACGTGGCTGACCCCGATTTTAGTTTCATGAATAAATTTTGAAATTGGCCTCCTTCGAAATAGAGACAGACTGGGTTTGGACAGCGTGAGCGACGACTGTGACGATTTTCATCATTCGTTGTGAGCAACCGCTCATGTACGACTGCATTTCAAATCCAATTTGAAATCCAGGATTCGTCCAATTTCAAAATTTCTTCGATCGGTCTGCGCCGATTTTCCTTCTGCAAAATGGAAACGACGGGCCTGGCCCCGATTTTAGTTCAGCACATGAAGCGCGGAAGCGGCGGTCCATTCCAGCGTTCTTCCGGGCAGAATTCCCAGATACACGGTGCAGCCTACGGCCACGAGCAAAACGACGATTAACGCCGGCGTGATCACCACATCGGAGAAATCTTCGCCGGGCTCCCGCATATACATCTGCACGATGACGTAGAGGTAGTAGTAGAACGATATGACTGTCGTGATCACGCCGATGACGGCCAGTCCTGTCAGGTTGGCCTCGACCGCAGCTCTAAAGATGAAGAACTTTCCCGCAAAGCCCGCCGTGCCCGGGACGCCTGCGAGCGAAAGAAGAAACAGCGCGAGCAGCGCCGCCAGTCCCGGCCGCTTCGAAGCGAGTCCCGCATAATCTCCGAGCTGAACCTTTTCGTCCTTCGCCCTTCCGAGGACTGTGACGATCGCGAACGCGCCAAGATTCATCGCGGTGTACGCCAGCGTGTAGAACAGCGCGGCAGAACCGCCCTGCGCGCTGTTGGCTGCGAAGGCAACCGCGATATACCCCGCGTGTGCAATCGAAGAATACGCCAGCATTCTCTTGAGATTAGGCTGCACGACGGCGATTAGATTGCCGAGAATCATCGTAAGCGCGGCCAGCACTCCCATCACATCCGTCCACCGATCCTCGATGACCGGGTAGGCTGTGAGGAAAACTCGGAAAAGTACGGCGAACCCTGCTGCTTTGGGGCCTACAGACATAAACCCGGTGATCGGCGTCGGCGCCCCCTCGTAAACGTCAGGCGTCCATATGTGAAACGGTGCGACGGCGACTTTGAAGCAGAGCGCGGTCAGCAGGAGTGCCGCGGAGAGGTAAACCAGTCCGGCCTGGATATCCGGTCGTGTCATGGCAGCAGAAATGGAAATGAGGTTCGTGCTGCCGGTTGCTCCGAAGATCAAGGCGACCCCATAGAGAAAGAACGCAGAGGCAAATGATCCCAGCAGGAAATACTTGAGGGCGGATTCGTTGGATCGGAGATCGGTTCGCCGGAACCCGGCCATCACGTAAGTCGCGATCGACAGCACTTCCAGGCCGATGAAGATCATCATCAGCTCATTCGAACCGGCCATCACCAGCATGCCGGCCGTGGCAAACAGCAGAAGAGCGTAGTACTCGGCGTGATTGATATTTTCCCTTCGCAGGTAGTCGATCGACAGCAACGTCGTCATGGCGGCGATCCCGATGAACAGAACGTGAAAGAACGTGCTGAAGTCGTCCACGATCCACAGACCGGAATACGCCTGGCCCGAATGGCTATGCATCGGCACGATCGCCGCTCCGGCTGCTATGGTGCCCGCGAAGGCGAGCCAGCCCATCGCGGAGGACGTTGCGCGTGTTCTGGACGACAGAAACGGTTCGATCACCATGATGGCGATCCCGAACACGGAGAGGACAACGACCGGCAGAATGGAATAAAGATTAACTTCGGGAATATTCATCGCGGTAACTTTTCGACCGTTCTCACATCACCACCCTGTGAGTTTTGAACGCGATTCAACAAGTTCGTGACGGATGTATCCATCGGGCGAAGGAAAGGGCTCGAATACACTCCCATCCACACGATCAATAGCAGCAACGGTACGAGTGTGAGACGTTCGCGCGTATTGATATCCGTCAACGATTCATTGTGAGGATTCGTGACTTCACCCCAAATAACGCGCTGGTACATCCACAGCATGTAAACAGCAGACAGGATCACGCCGGTTGCCGCGAAAGCCGCCCGAGCCGGGCTGACGCCAAATGTTCCCAGAAGCACGAGAAACTCTCCAACGAATCCGTTCAGCCCCGGAAGACCAATCGACGAGAGAGTCACGATCAGGAATACTGCGGCATAGACCGGCATGCGATTGGCGATCCCGCCAAATTCCGCGATCATTCTCGTGTGTCGCCGTTCATAAATCATTCCGACGAGAAGGAAGAGCGCACCGGTCGAAACGCCATGATTTAACATTTGATACACAGCGCCTTCGATGCCTTCCGCCGTGAAACTGAATATCCCTAATACGATGAACCCCAGGTGGCTGACCGAAGAGTAGGCGACAAGCTTCTTCATGTCCGGCTGAACCATGGCTACCAGAGCGCCATAGATGATGCCGATGATTGCCAGTAATGAAATGAGCGGCGCCAGAAGGTGGCTCATGTTCGGGAACAGGGGGAGGCTGAACCGGAGCAGCCCATAGGTTCCCATCTTGAGCAAAACGCCGGCCAGCAGAACGGATCCGGCGGTTGGCGCTTCCACGTGGGCATCCGGAAGCCAGGTATGGAAAGGGAAGAGCGGGACCTTGATGGCGAACGCCAGGAAGAACGCGAGGAACAACAGCAACTCCGCCCGGGGCGCAAGAACGAAAGCTTTTTCGGTAAGCGCCCCGAGGATCGCCGGATAGCTGAAGGTGAACTCTCCGGTTGCGTTGCCATGCGAGAAGTACAACGCCAGAATCGCAACCAGCATTAATACGCCGCCGATCAACGTAAACAGCACGAACTTCATGGCGGCATAAATCCGCCGCTCACCACCCCACACGCCGATCAGGAAGTACATCGGGATCAGCATGACTTCCCAAAAGATGTAGAAGAGGAAGAGGTCCAGTGCCGAGAAAACGCCGACCATGCCCGTTTCGAGCAGCAGCATGAAAACGAAATATTCCTTTGCGCGGTCACGGATGGACCAGGAAGCCAGAATGGCGAGAGGCATCAGGATTGTTGCGAGCAGGACCAGGTAGACACTGATCCCGTCTATACCCATGTGGTAGTCGATTCCTGCAGAGGGGATCCAGGGAACATTCACCAGGAACTGAAACCCGGATTTTGCAGAATCGAAATGTACGATGAGATGCAGGGAAAAAATGAACGTTATGAGAGCGACGGCCAGGGCAAATGCGCGGATGGCTTTCACGTTCCCTCTGCTGAACAACAACAGCGCAATCGCGCCCACAGCGGGCGTGAACGTGACCAGGGTCAGGATAAGTTTGTCGAAATCCAAGTGCGAATTACCTCAGGAACCAGGCCACAATGAGAATGCTTCCGAAAAGAATCCAGCCCGCATACGCACGGACGTTTCCGGTTTGTAGATGCCGCAACGTGTTGGCCGACGAACGGACAGACTGACCGATGCCGTTGATCGCGCCGTCGATGATCGCGGCATCGACGAATCTCCACAGGAATTGCCGGGCCGTAACCACTATCGGAGCAATCACTACGGCGTTATAGATCTCATCGACGTAATACTTATTGGTCAAAATCGAATAGAGAGCGGCGGCTGACGACGAAACGCGCGCAGGTAGTTCCGGGCGCAACACATAAAGCAGGTAAGCCAGGAAGGCGCCGATACCGGCCGCAAGAATCGATGCCGACATGAGCATCCACTCCAGCGCAACGCTGGCGTGTTCCGCGCCTTCGGCAGCGGGCGTTCCGAGGTTCAGGAACTCCGCGATCGCCTCGTGATGACCGGTCAATGCCGGCGGAATGCCGACGTAGCCGGCGATGACGGAGAAGAACGCCAGCACAATCAGCGGGATCAGCATCGGTGCCGGCGATTCATGCACGTGGTGGACATCGTGATGCGTGTATCGCGGTCTCCCGGTAAACGTGAGGATCAGCAGGCGGAACATATAAAACGACGTCATGCCCGCCACGAACAGTCCTATAGCCCAAAGCACCTTTCCAAAATTCGGACTGTGCCACGTCGCAGCCAGGATCATGTCTTTGCTGAAGAAACCGGCAAGTCCAGGGATCCCTGCAATAGCCAGCGTCCCGATCAGGAACGTGCGAAACGTCCACGGCATTTCCTTGCGGAGCCCGCCCATTTTATCAATATCCTGGATGCCGCCCATTCCATGGATCACGCTTCCCGCGCCCAGGAAGAGCAGGGCCTTAAAAAACGCGTGGGTCATCAGGTGGAAAACGCCTGCGGCGTAGGCTCCGGCGCCACAGGCCAGGAACATGTAGCCGAGCTGGCTGACGGTGGAATACGCCAACACCTTCTTGATGTCTGTCTGGACCAGGGCGATTGAAGCAGCAATTAATGACGTTGCCGCGCCGATAACCGCCACCACCAGTAGCGCGCCCGGGGCTCTGTCGAACAGAACAGCGGAGCGGGCGACCATGTACACGCCCGCGGTCACCATCGTCGCGGCGTGAATGAGCGCGCTCACCGGCGTTGGACCTTCCATGGCGTCGGGCAGCCACACATACAGGGGAATCTGCGCCGACTTGCCGGTCGCTCCAACAAACATCAAGAGGCAGATTGCCGTCAGCGTGCCGATCATGCCGAGCTGATCGGCCGGCATTGCTGCAGCCGCCGAAAAGACCTGCTGATAGTCGACGCTTTTAAACGTCCAGAAAATCAGGAGCGCGGCGAGGATGAAGCCGAAGTCTCCGACGCGATTAACAATGAAAGCCTTCTTGCCCGCATCAGTCGCGGACTGTTTCTTAAACCAGAAACCGATCAGCAGATACGAGCACAGGCCGACGCCTTCCCAACCGACGAACATGAGGAGATAGTTATTGGCCAGAACCAGCGTCAACATCGAAAACATGAACAGATTCAGGTAGGCAAAGAAACGGTAGAAACCTGGATCGTCATGCATGTACGCGGTCGAATAGACGTGGATCAGAAGTCCGACGCCGGTGACAATCAGGATCATCAATCCCGAGAGATGATCGAGCAGCAGTCCCACGCTGGCCTGGAACGAGCCCGCCTGAATCCACGTGAAATAATTCCGGACGATCGGAAGTTCCGATTCCGGCAGTTGCAGCATTTGCAGGAAGGCCGTCAGCGAGATCGCAAACGACAGAGCCACGCTTCCCGACGCGATGAAGCCGATAACCCCGCGCGAGAGTCGCTTGCCGAATACACCGTTGATGACGGCGCCGGCCAGCGGAAGCAGGGGGATCAACCAGAGAAAGCTCACCATTTCAGCAGATTGCTCCTGTCGACGTTCAAGGTTTCACGGTTTCTGAACATCGCGATAACCAGCGCAAGCCCAACTGCAGCTTCCGCAGCCGCGACAACGAGCACAAAGAACACAAAAATCTGGCCGCTGATCTGTCCGTTTCGGCTGGAGAAGGCGACAAAGGTCAGGTTGACCGCATTGAGCATGATCTCCACCGATAGCAGCAGCGCAATGATGTTTCGTTTTAGAAAGAATCCCAACATTCCGAGAACGAACAAAGCCGCACCGAGGATGAGGTACCAGTTCAGGGGAATCACAAGTCCTTCTTTGCGAAGACGACCGCGCCCATCAGCGCGATCAGGATCAACAGCGATGTCAGTTCAAAAGGCAGCAGGTAATCGGTAAACAGACTCGCTCCAATGGCCTGAGGGGTGCCGGACAGCTGGGGAGCCGCTGCAGAACCTTCCACGTTCCAGACGGTCCGAATGACCATAAACATCAGAAAGAGTCCCATGGGGATGCCGAGCAGCTTCAGCCATCGCAATCGGTCCTCCTCGTCTTCATCCTGTGGAAGATTCAGCAGCATGATGACAAAGACGAATAACACCATGATCGCTCCCGCATAGACGATCACATTGATAACCGCGAGGAACTCTGCCTGCATCAGCACAAAGAGTCCCGACATTGCCGTCAGCAACAGGATGAGCGAAAGCGAGCTGTAGAGAACGTGTCTCTGCACCAGGACATTGATGGCGGATCCGAGAGCAATGGCGGCGAAAACGAAGAAGAGCAGCTCCATCATAGAACCGCCACGAAGAAGCTCGTCACCAGAATGTTCGCGAGCGCCAGAGGCAGCAGAACCTTCCATCCGAAGCGCATGAGCTGGTCATAACGAATTCGCGGAATTGTCGCGCGGACGAGCATGTACACGAACAAAAACGCGGCAATCTTCAATAGAAACCAGACCGTCGGCAATATCATCTGCAGCCATGACGGGCCGAACATCGGACCGTTCCAACCTCCCAGGAACATGATGGTTGCCAGCGCGGACACCGTGACCATGTTCGCGTACTCCGCCAGGAAAAACATGGCGAACTTCATGCCGCTGTATTCCGTGTGCCAGCCCGCCACAAGCTCTTGCTCGGATTCCGCAAAATCGAAAGGCAGCCGATTGGTTTCGGCAATCCCGCTGAGCAGATACACGAGGAACGCTACGGGCTGAAGGAAGATGTTCCATTTTGGGATGATCCCAAACCAGGTTCCCTGCTGGCCCTGAACGAGATTGGCAAGGCTCAGCGTGTTCGAGATCAGCAGTACTCCGACCACCGACAGCGTCAGGCTCAGTTCATAGCTGAGCATCTGTGCCGAGGCCCGCATGGCACCCATCAGTGGATACTTCGAGTTCGAAGACCAGCCACCGAGCACGATTCCATAAACACCGAGCGATGTAATGGCAAAGATCAGCAACAGGCTGACGTTGATGTCGGCGATCAGCAGTTCCGGACCGAAGGGAATTACTGCAAACGACAACAATGCCGGAATCATCGACACGATAGGAGCTGCATAGTAGAGAAGGACGTTCGCGTTGCCGGGGACCGTCTGTTCCTTGAACAGGAATTTCAATCCATCGGCGATGGGTTGGAGCAAGCCATACGGTCCGACGCGATTGGGACCTGGCCGCATCTGAACGAACGCCATGATTCGACGTTCGACAAGGGTCGTATAGGCTAGCGCGCCCATTACACTGCCGAGAATCGCGATCATCTTTGCAGAGAGGATTAAAAACTCCAGGCTGGAAAAATACTCGATCATCCGCGTTTCCGTAGGTCGTCGAGGATGGATTCCACCTTGGGCACGGTCAGGTTCTCATGAAACTCGCCATTGACCTGAACTACAGGTGCCGTCGTACAGGATCCCAGGCATTCGAATTCGATGGCCGAGAAAAGTCCATCAGGAGTGATCTGGCCCAGATCGACCCCGAGTTTGCGCTTGATGCACGCTTCAATGTCGTCCGACCCCTGGAGCATGCAGGAAAGGTTGGTGCAGATCAGAATGTGATACTTCCCCGCAGGCTTGCGACGCAGCAGCGTATAGAACGACAGGATCGATTCGACTTCCGAGGCGGAGAGGCCGAGGTAGGCGGCAATGTACTCCATGGCCTGAGACGTCACATAGCCCTGCTCCTTCTGGGCCAACAGCAGCATGGGTATCAAGGCCGATCTCTTTTGAGGGTAGATCGACACCAGATGCTGGAAGCGCGCTTCGGTCTCCGCCGAAAACATCAGCGCTCCCACTCGAGCGCGCCCTTCTTCCAAACGTACACATAGCCTGCCAGAACAATCGCCATGAACAACAACATCTCGAAGAAACCAAAGAGCTTGAGATCGCGATAAACCACGGCCCACGGGAACAGGAAGACCGCTTCGATGTCGAATAGCAGGAACAGCATTGCCACCAGATAAAACTTCACGGAAAAGCGTTCTCGCGCAGTCCCGACCGGTTGCATCCCGCACTCGTAGGGCGCCTGTTTTTCGGGGGTCGGCTTTCTCATCCCGAGGATCAAAGACCCGATCACGGACGCGAGAGCAAGTCCTGTGACCAGGATCATAAACATAAGAATGGGAGCCCAGGCTGAAAGCATAGGAAGATTCCCGTAACAATTGGTCTGTCAATAACTTCGACGAAGAATCAAACTCACGACTATAAGTACCCGTCGGAGGCACTGTCAATGGCAAAAACACCCGTCACGCGGCGCAAAAACCTGTGGACTTTTGCTGTGCTACCATCAACAGAATCATGACGATTGAGATTCGCCTCAATGGGGAAGCACAGGCGCTTCCCGACTCCCTGACTGTCATCCAGATGCTGGACTTTTTAGGTCTCCCCCGCGAGCGTGTCGCCGTTGAACGCAATCGCGCCATTGTTCCACGAACTGCCTGGGAGACTGTGGTGCTGACAGCGGGCGACGAGGTGGAGGTTGTGCATTTCGTTGGTGGAGGATCTGGCCCAGCCGTCGACGCTCTGGTGATCGCAGGCAGGACGTTTCGTTCCCGACTTCTTGTCGGGACCGGAAAATATCCGACCCACCAGGTGATGCGTGAAGCGCATGAACGTTCCGGGACCGACATGGTCACCGTCGCTGTCCGCCGTATAGACCTGAAGGCCGCGAAAGGCGAATCCCTGCTCGATTACATCGATCGATCAAACATTCACCTTCTTCCCAATACCGCGGCATGTTACACGGTCGACGATGCGGTCCGGACAGCGCGCCTTGGCCGCGAAGCGGGCCTCTCCGAATGGGTCAAGCTGGAAGTCATCGGAGATGAGAGCACGCTCTTTCCGGATACGGCAGGTTTGATCGAGGCAACCAAAATCCTCGTCAAGGAGGGATTCATCGTATTGCCATATACGAATGACGACCTGGTCGCCGCACGCCGTCTCATTGATGCCGGCGCTGCGGCGATTATGCCGCTTGGCGCACCGATAGGTTCCGGGATGGGGATTCAGAACCTCGCCGCGATGCGTATTCTCCGGGAAAAGATCACCGAAGTGCCTCTGATCGTGGATGCGGGCGTCGGAACGGCGTCCGATGCGGCAATTGCGATGGAACTCGGAGCTGACGGCGTCTTGATGAACAGCGCCATTGCGGGAGCGAAGGATCCCGGCTCCATGGCTGAGGCTATGAAGCACGCGGTTCACGCCGGTCGTCTCGCGTACCGGGCCGGCCGCATTCCGCGTCGACTTTATGCGTCGGCGTCGTCACCGCTCGACGGGCTGATCCGCTGACCTAATTCGGGCTTTGCCGCAGGATCATTTATCTCTCCCACGCGATTCAAAGTCTTCCTGTGTCGGCGGGTGCAACCACAGATCAAACATCAGCCACGCCATCTTCGTGTAACGGTTCGACCAGAACGCAAAGAGCGCGGGTATCAGTATGATCGATGTAAGAACGATGACATCGGATTCCACGCCGATTACCAGCCGAACGATGACCCAGACAAGAAGGGCAACGAACACGATCGCGAGATAGCTGATCGGCGCGTGTGGCAGAAAGTATCCGGTCTCGCGCATGAAGTAGTAGCCGCATTCAGGGCAGCGCTCCGGTGTGTCAAGGTATCCACGAAAGATTTTTCCTCGTCCGCAAACAGGACAGAGAAGTTCGATAAAGGTTCGCGCGTTCAACGGCAACAGTGTACCGGTTATACTACAGAGCATGCCGGATAATAGTTTCGACGTTGTCTCCATTGTGGATATGCCCGAGGTCCTGAACGCAGTACAGCAAGCGTCCAAAGAGATTCTTACGCGCTTCGATCTGAAAAACTCGAAGTCCGAGATCCAGCTTCAAGAGAAGGACAAGAAGATCGTCGTCACCAGCATCGATGACTTCAAGCTCAGGGCAGTTGTGGATGTGCTGCAGCAGAAGCTCGTCAAAAGGAAGGTCCCTCTAAAGAACTTCACCTATAATCCCATCCAGCCGGCTGCGGGTTCCACTGTACGGCAGGAAGTTACGATCCAGTCCGGCCTGGCTGTCGAAAAGAGCCGCGAGATTGTCCGGGCGATCAAAGACAGCAAAATCAAGGTCCAGGCTTCGATTCAGGGTGACCTGGTGAGGGTTAGCGGAAAGAGCCGTGACCTGCTTCAGGAAGTCATCCAGTTGCTCCGGCAGTCCGATTTCGGGGTCGAGCTACAGTTCACAAATTACAGAACGAACTGACGCCTTTTCTCCGATTTCCACCTCGAATTCCCTAAACTCCTCGTTTTCTAGTGTCAGTTTCCTGACACACCGAGCGCCGCAGGCACCTAAGTATGGTAGCGCGACGATGTCCTAATCCTAGACTGCTCGATGGTCGAAAACGATGAGTATGGAATTGGGTATCGAAACTAAGCGCAAAGCAGTGGCCCGGAGCGTCGGCCCCAGGGTGAAGGCCGCTTTGCGTCCGGCGTTTGTGAGTGCGAGCTATCTGTTTGCGTTGTTCGTGCTTCGCTCGATCAGCTCCGGCCCACATCCTCTTATCGAGCCCTGGCATTTGCCTGCGGGGTTTGCGGTAGGGGTTCTCCTGTTCTTCGGCTTCCAGTACAGTCCGCTCGTGTTTGCGGGCCAGGTCGTCGCTACGCTGTGGCCCGGGTCGTCCGGCGGAGTTTCCTACGCGCTGCTTGCGGCGGCGCTGACGACCGGCACCTATGTATTGGCTGCATATGCTGTCCGCGTCGCTCTTGGAGAACCCAGAATCGACCTTCTTCAAACAAAACATCTGGTCGCATTTCTTGGGATGCTGCCGGTAACTGCCGCAGTGGCGTCCTTGGGTACCGTGACGAGTTTGTGGCTGGACGGGCTGGTTGCGACCGCCTCGCTCGCCAGGAGTCTCCTGGTCGAGGCTGCGGCAAACGCGACCGGAGTCCTTCTGGTGACTCCGGCGTTCCTGCTTCACCTGGCGCCCTGTATCGAAACGGTCCTGAGGAGGGTCATGGGTGAGGAGCGAAGTGTCGAAGATCCCCCGCGCACGAAGCGGTGGGTGACGTCGATGTTTCTCTTTGCTTGCGGTATTGCGATTTGCAGCGTCTTCGTCTTTGCTATCCCCAATCAATTCGTCCTTTTCTGTGTGCTATCGATTCCCCTGCTCGCCGCAGCAATGAAACATGGCAGTCCCGGCGTATCGGCGATGCTTGCCACGTTCGGGTGCCTTGCGCTGGCAGCGAACAAACTGGACAGCGAATTCCAGGCAGAGTTCGCCACTCAGGTCGTCGTGATTGTCGCTGCTGTGAATGCTCTCGGTCTTGGCGCTTTTGTGAGTAACGGGCATCGGATGGAGAACACAACGCGTCGTCAGACCGCTCTTCTCAACTCTGTAGGCTTCGCCACGGACCAGCTCCTCGCGATGACCGACAGGGAACAGACCGTGACTGCCGTCCTTCGCAATCTGGCCGTTGAAGCGGATATGACACGCACGTATGTGCTGGAAAACCGCTCGGAGACCGCAAACGCTGCGCCGTTATACGAGTACTGGCGGACAGAGGCGCCAACAGATCAGCACCAGGCGCAACTGGTGAAGAGTATCCTTCGGGAACGGATTGCAGAGAATGCCGCATCGCTGGGTGAAGGCAAGGTTCTGCAATACCGCATTACCGACCTCTCGGATAGAGACCAGGACGTCCTCGTGCCTCTGAATTTGCGTTCCTCAATCATCCTTCCCAT
>DASTBJ010000413.1:0-2441 GCA_035712125.1 Terriglobia bacterium | reverse complement strand
GTTCCTGGGAAAGCGCGTCTCGTGACTTGAGTGTTTCATCCAGTTTCTTCTCGAGCTGTGCGGACTTCCCGTCGTTCTGAACGGCCCGGGGTGATTCCGGCCTTGGTGGTTCCGGTGCCGGCCGCCGAAGTTTCACGTTTTCTCCGACGAGCTTCAGCTTCTCCTGTTCCCAGTCGGCTTTGGCTCGAAGAAGCGCGTCTTCGGCCAGGCGCTTTGCTTTCAGCGCATCTTCGAGCCTCGATTCGTACTTCTCTTTCTCAACCTGACTGGTGCGCAGAGGATTATTCGAACGTTCCAGGAGATCGGCAATCCCACGTTGCAGTCGAGATATTTCCGCCTGAAATTGCTGGCGCTCACCTTCGAACGCTTGAGCCGCCTGCTGGATTCTTTCGTCGGCTTCGGCCTGTATTTTTGAGATTTCCTCGGGCTCTGCAGGCTTGCCGGCCTTGGGATCGGGGTTCTTTCGCCGATTCTCGCGCGCTTCGGCGACTTTGGATTCCAATCGGTCGATTTCCGAGTTTAGCCGGCGGCGCTCCGCCCGCCATTTTTCGGAAGCAGACTCGATTTCTTCCTCGAGCTGCGTTTTCTCCCTCCTGGCCTCCCGTAGTTTGGCTTCAAACTGCGAATGGATTTCCTCGTAGAGTTGTTTCCGCAGGTTCTCCTTATCCATCGGGCGGCATTATAGCAAGGGGCCACGAATGCTATCCTTCCGGACGTGTCTAGCATTGAAGTTCGAAATCCGGCAAACGGGCAGATAGCCGGGGCCGTGGAATGCACGGCCCCAGAAGGGTTTGCGGAGCTTGCCGGCCGGGCCCGGGCAGCCCAGAGAAAGTGGCAGAGGACGTCTTTCGCGGATCGGGCGAAGGTCATTGCCCGCTTCCATGACCTCGTGCTGGACCAGTCTGAAACGATCCTTGACACCATTCAATCGGAGACAGGGAAGTCGCGACGAGATGCCCTGGCGGAGCTGGTCACGGTCGCGGGAACCGCGCGTTATTACCTCGCGCACGGGGAGCGCGCTTTATCGCCCCGCAAGAAGCGGGGCGCCGTACCTCTGATAACGAAATCCGTTCTGGTTTTTCGGCCACATGGTCTGGTCGGGCTGATCACACCGTGGAATTACCCTTTCCTTCTGATCGTCGGCGATGCCATTCCTGCTTTGATGGCCGGCAATGCCGTTATGGTCAAGCCCTCGGAAAGCACGCCGTTGTCTGCAGCCCTGGCCAGCGTTCTCTTCGCGGACAGCGGCCTTGTCCCCGGACTCTTTACCGTAGTTCAGGGCGGACCAGAGAGTGGCAGCGAATTGATCCGGCATGTCGACTATATGGCATTTACGGGGGGCACGGTGACAGGTCGCAAAGTCGCCATGGCGGCCGCGGAGCGATTGATCCCGTTTTCGCTCGAGCTCGGCGGGAAGAATCCTATGATCGTCCTCAAGGAGGCTCCGCTGGAACATGCTGCTGCGGCGCTCGTCGCAGGGGCATTCTCCAATGCGGGACAGACCTGTATTGCGATTGAGCGCGTGTACGTCGAGGCTCCCGTGTTCGATCGATTTGCAAAACTTGTCGCCGATGGCGCGAGCCGGATCAAAGTCGGCTGGTCCAGGTCCTTCGATACCGACATGGGAAGCATGATTCACGCCAGACATGCCGCAAAGGTACAGGACCGGATCGATGTCGCTGTGCGAAACGGGGCGTCCGTGCTGGCCGGCGCCCATCGCCGCTCGGATCTTGGAGAAGCCTTCGTCGAGCCGACCGTTCTTGTGCAGGTTCACTACAAGGATCCGATCGCGGTGGAAGAGACGTTCGGGCCCGTCGTTTCGCTCCACCCGGTAAACAACCGCGAAGAGGCCATCGCGCTGGCGAATGATTCGCCATATGGGCTGAATGCGTCGGTATGGGCGGGTGGAAGCGAACCCGCGATGGCCGTCGCGCGGGAGATCGAGACAGGCTCTGTTGCGATCAATTCCTCCCTGATGATCTATAACGCGTTCGACTTGCCGATGGGTGGAGTCAAACAGAGCGGTGTCGGACGTCGGCATGGAGAGCGCGGGATCCTGCGGTACACACAGGAACAAAGCATCGCGCACAGCTTCGCGGTGGGTGGCGGCTATGACCGGTTACTGACGGTGGTGCGCAGCGAGCGGGCCGCGCGAATAATGCTAAGGGCCGTGAAGTTGTGGAGGAAAATTCCGGGTCTAAGGTGAGGGAGTAACCGGAAATTTTGAAATTGGACGAATCCTGCAGTTCAAATCCGAGATTGGAAATCTCAAATTGAACGGCTCATCGTAAACTGCCGCACACCGGACGGTCCAATTTGAGATTTACAATCTCGGATTTGAAATGCAGGATTCGTCCAATTTCAAAATTTATCTCCCTCCCTGCGCTTCGACGGCGTCTTTGTACACCTTATAGAGCAACTCGAACTCCGCGATGCTCTTG
>DASTBJ010000412.1:0-9451 GCA_035712125.1 Terriglobia bacterium | reverse complement strand
CATCCGGCGTCCACTGGTGGAAGGGCACCGCAGCAATCTTGAAGAACACGCCCGCACAGACTGCAGCCAGCGCCATCAGTGAGAGCGGGTCGGTCAACGGCCTTTGCTGCAGCACATCCCGAATGACCTCGAATCGCGTCGAACCCGCAATGCCGTACAACAACGAGAAACCATACAGGAGAATGCCGGACGAGACCGCTCCCAGCAGAAAGTACTTGAGCGATGCTTCGTTCGATCGCGGGCTGCTTCGGAGAAAGCCCACAAGGATATACGTCGCAATCGCCATAGTCTCCAGACCGATATAGAGCGTGACCAGATCCATGGCGCCGACCATGAACATCATGCCCATTGTGGCAAAGAGAATCAGGGCGTAGTACTCGCCATGGTTCTCCCGTTCGACATCAAGATAACGGATCGAAATCGCAACGGCCAGGGCGGCCGCTACAAGAAAGATCGCCTTGAAGAACCAGGCGAATGGATCGAGCGTAATGACTCCGCCATACGCCGGAGCTTCGACAACCTGATACAACCGGAACAGGAAGACGCCTGACCACGCGATCCCGCCCAGGGCGATGTAACCCAGCGTCCTCTTGTTCTTCACGAGAAGATCAAAGACGAGGACGATCATGCCGAACAGGGCGAGTTCGAGTTCCGGCCCGATGACACCCAGGTCCGAAGGCTTGAAAAACTGGTCCATTTAACGGATCTCCCTCGCCGCCTGCGGCGCATCGGGCGGTGCCGCAGCCTTAACGATTTCCACCAGCTTGTTCACCGGCTTGTCCAGCGCGCGGAAAAATGGAGCGGGATACAATCCAATCCAAAATGCCATGATGATCAGCGGGATCAACGTTGCCCATTCCCGCCAGTTCATATCCTTCAGATTCTGATTCGCCGGATTGTCCAGCTTGCCGAACATAGTCCTTTGATAAAGCCACAGCATGTATGCGGCGCCGAGGACGATGCCGGCGCCACCGGCTACCGCCCACCACAGATTCTTCTGAAGAGCGCCTGCCATGATCGTGAACTCCCCGATAAACCCGTTCAGCAGCGGCAATCCGATCGACGACATGGTCATGATCAGAAAGACGACGGCATAAGACGGCATCACGTTCGACAGCCCGCCCAACTGAGCGATTTCCCGCGTGTGCCTTCGCTCGTAGATGATGCCCACGATAAGGAAGAGTGCTCCGGTCGAAATGCCGTGGTTGATCTGTTGAATGATGCTGCCATTCAGTCCGTTCGGGTTGAGAGCGAACATGCCGAGCATGACGAAGCCCATATGGCTGACCGAAGAATAAGCCACAAGCTTCTTCATGTCCGGCTGCATCATGGCCACCAGTGCGCCATAAATAATGGCGATGATTGCCAGCGTCACCATCATGGGAACGAAGTAGACCGTCGCGTCCGGCAGAATTGGAATGCTGAACCGCAGAAAACCGTACGTTCCCATTTTCAGCAGGACAGCCGCCAGGATGACGGATCCGGCAGTCGGAGCCTCAACGTGGGCATCGGGAAGCCAGGTGTGAAACGGAAACATCGGAACCTTGATCGCAAAGCCGACAAAGAATGCCAGGAATACCCAGAACTGGAGTGTCTCGGATAAGTAAGGGCCGATCGCGTGGAGCGCCAACACGTTGAACGTCGGGAGGGTTCCGAACTGCGAGGAGATCTCCGGATGCATTGCCGCAATTGTCGGATATTGGAAATACAACGCCAGGATTCCCAGCAGCATCAGAACAGATCCGATCAGCGTGTAGAGGAAGAACTTGATGGCGGCATAAAGCTTTCGGGGGCCGCCCCACACACCGATGAGGAAATACATCGGCACCAGCATCACTTCCCAGAACACGTAGAACATGAAGAAATCGAGGGAGATGAACACTCCGAGCATGCCGGCCTGGAGGAGCAGGATGAAGGCGTAATACTCCTTCACCCGAGTCTGTATCGCGTCCCACGAAGACAGCACGGCCAGGGGTCCGATCAGAGTCGTGAGCATGACGAGCAGAAGAGAGATTCCATCGACTCCGACGTGGAAGTTCACGCCGAGCGTCCTGATCCATTCGACGCTTACGACTTTCTGCATCTGGGGGTCATCAAAGTTGAAAGAGAACCAGAGCGGCAGGGACACCAGAAAGCCAGTAACGGCGACAATATTCGCCCACCACTTGATCAGGGCGGTTGATTCTTTGGGAATCAAAAGAAGCACTAACATTCCGGCAAGAGGCCAGAAGGTGATAATGCTCAGGATGTTTCTATCGAAAAAGTCCATTGAACGCTCCTAAAGAGTTCCCCACAACACGTAACCGACAAGTACGAGAACACCCACGATCATCACAAGGGCATAGTTCTGCGTGTAACCCGTCTCCGAAAGGCGGATCGGCCAGCTCGCGGTCTTCACAAAGCCGCCGGCGAAGCGCACCAGGCCATCGACAATCCAACGATCCCACCAACCGGAGCCGACGGCGCTCTTGACGGTACCCACGGCAGTTTCATTGACGAGTCCGTCGACGACTCGTGAATCGAACCGCCACAAACCACGTCCCAGATCCTTGGCCCGGTGAACAAAAAGCGCGTCGTACAGTTCGTCCACGTACCACTTATTCAACAGAGCCTGATACATCCCCTTGAACTGAGCGGATACACGTTCCGCCCGATCACTTTTCTTCGCATAGGTTGTATAGGCGATCAGGAAACCAATAACCGCAATTCCAACCGACACGGCCGCCATACCGACTTCGAGAGCAACGCTGTGATGCGCGGCTTCTTCAGCGGATACCGCTACGGCCTGCACCGGTTCGAAAACCGGTTCAAGCCAGTGCTCAAAGAGATTCGGTCCCAGCCACTTCGGCAAGCCGATGTAGCCTGCCAGGACGGAACCGACCGCAAGCACTATCAACGGAACCGTCATCACCTTCGGCGATTCGTGGATGTGTTGCTCGGTGTGATGGTCCACACGCGACTCTCCATAGAACGTCATGAAGAGAAGCCGGAACATATAGAAAGAAGTCATCCCGGCGACGATCGCAGCAATGAGCCACAGCAGAGGGTGTCCATGCTCGCTGGAGAACGCCTGCCAGAGGATTTCATCCTTCGAGAAGAAACCTGCCAGACCCGGCGTGCCGGCAATGGCCAGCGTTCCAATCGCCATCGTAAGAAAGGTGATCGGGATCTTGTTTTTCAGCGCGCCCATCTTCCGCATGTCCTGTTCGTGGTGCAACGCATGTATCACGCTGCCGGATCCCAGGAACAGAAGAGCCTTGAAGAACGCGTGGGTCATCAGATGGAAAACGCCCGCAGCGAACGCTCCGACGCCCAGCGCGAGAAACATGTATCCGAGCTGGCTGACTGTCGAGTATGCGAGAACGCGTTTAATATCGTTCTGAACAAGACCAATTGACGCCGCGAACAGTGCGGTGAGCACTCCGACCACCGCGACGACAGCCAGCGCCTCCGGCGCCATCTGGTAAATCCAATTGCTGCGCGCCACCATATACACGCCGGCCGTGACCATCGTTGCCGCGTGAATAAGCGCGCTGACCGGTGTCGGACCTTCCATAGCATCGGGCAACCAGGTATAAAGCGGGATCTGCGCGGACTTTCCGCACGCGCCAACGAACAACGCGAGCGCAATGCCGATGAAGATCGGCTGGCTCACCACGTATTGACCTGACGCGACGCCCGCCCGGATGACTTCTTCCACAGTGTGGTAATCAAGAGATCCGAACGTCGCAAAGATCAGCAATATTCCCGTTGCAAGTCCCCAGTCTCCAACGCGGTTAACGACAAACGCCTTCTTGGCGGCGTCTCCTGCGCTTTTCTTGTGAAAGTAGTAGCCGATCAGCAGGTACGAGCACAGGCCCACACCCTCCCATCCGATGAACATCATCAGATAGTTGCTGCCGAGGATGAGCGTGAGCATCGAGAACATGAACAAATTCAGGTAGGCAAAGAAGCGGTAGAACCCGTCCTCCTCCCACATGTATCCGTTGGAATAGACGTGAATCAGGAAGCCGATTCCGGTGACGACAAGTACCATCACCGACGACAACGGGTCGAGGAGGAAGCTCCAGTTCACGACAAAGCGAGTCGCCTGTCCTCCGGTTGTTACGGCAGATCCGGCGTTGATCCACTCGTAAACGACGACTTCATGGGAACGTTCATGTTCCGGCAGTTGTGCAAGCTGATAGACAGCGCCGACAGCGAAGATAAACGAAATGAGAACCGCGCCCGCAGCGATTGTACCGACAGCGCTTTTCGGCATTCGTTTGCCGAACAGCCCATTGATGATGAAGCCGGCGACCGGAAACAGGGGAATTAGCCAGATGAGATCGAGAAAATTCATGAGCCTACCACTTCATCAGGTCGATTTCGTTGATGTTCATCGTTTCCTTGTTCTTGAACATCGCAATAACAATGCCGAGGCCGACAGCCGCTTCAGCGGCTGCGACGGTGATCACGAAGATGGCGAACACCTGACCGGAGACGTGGCCGAGTTGGCTCGAGAACGCGATGAGGTTGATGTTGACCGCGTTCATCATGAGCTCGATCGACATCAGGATGACCATGATGTTGCGCCGTGTCAGCACCCCGACGACACCAATCGTGAAAAGCGCCGCGCCGAGAAGCAAATAGTGATGTATGGGAACCATTTTTTACTCCGCCTGCGTCTTTCTCTTGGCCAGCGCCACCGATCCGACGATGGCGACGAGCAGCAGAATGGAAGCGATTTCGAACGGCAACAGGTACTGGCCGTATAGCGTCTCCCCCACGAGCTGCGTGTTGCCGGTGACGCCGAGCACGGACGCCTGCGGCTGCGTGCCTTCGGCCACAACAAGGGAGTCTTTTCCGCGCCACACCACGAAGCCAAGCTCACCGATGAGCAGCAGGGCCGTGATGAGCGCCACTACCCACTGCCGGTTGAATTGACGCTCGACGATCGATTTCTCGATCGAGATGAGCATGATGACGAAGATGAACAGAACGAGGATACCGCCGACGTAGACGATCACCTGGACGCCGGCCAGAAACTCGGCGCGCAACGTCAGGAAAATTCCCGCGACGGACAGCAGCGTCGCGGCGAGAGCCACCGCGCTGTGCACGACGTTCTTCAGGGTGATGACCGAAAGGGCTGACAGCACCGCGATCGCCCCAAACACGTAGAAGAGAACCTGTTCAACAGACATAGGCCTACTTTAGATAGATCACCGGCTGTACGCCTTCTTCCAGAGACTGGCGGTCCAGCTTCATATCCCGACGTCCATAGAGACTCAGCTCGAACTCCTGGGTCAGTTCGAGGCACGGTGTGGGGCACGCGTCCTCACACAAACCGCAGAACATGCACCGCGATACGTCGAATATGTACGTCGTCAGTACTTTTTTGCCCGCCGGATCGCGCTCCCATCCCACTTCGATGCAATGTTCGGGACAGGCAAGTGCGCAAAGATTGCACGCAATGCAAAGCGTCTCTCCCGTAACGGGATCGTTGTTCAGGCGTGGCGCCCCGCGAAAACGTTCGGCAATCTTGGGACGCTCTTTGGGATATTGCTCAGTGTAGTTTGCCGAAGGACGCTGGTACCCGAACGTCAGCTTGAGTCCTCTGATCAAATCGACCAGAAAAAGTCTCTTGATCAGACTTAGATCGCGACGTTTGACCTTCATCTTCTTACTCCTTCACGAAATAGAGAACCACAAAGGCCGTCACTATCAGGTTGGCAATCGCCAGCGGCAGCAACCATTGCCAGCCGATCTTCATCAACTGATCGTAGCGATACCGCGGCCAGGTCCACCGAAACCACAGATAGCAGTACAGGAAAATAATGACCTTCAGACAGAACCAGAACAGGCCCGTCAGTGCCGGCCCGAGTGCCAGAAAATTCAAGTCCAGGAAATCCAGGGCGGCGACGTTTGAAAAAGGCCGTAGCCATCCGCCAAAGAACAGCGTCACGGCCATCGCCGAGACAGCAATCATATTCGCGTACTCCGCCAGGAAATACAGCGAGAACCGGAATCCGCTGTACTCGGTATGGAAACCTGCGACCAGTTCCGACTCCGCTTCCGGCAGATCAAACGGCGCGCGGTTTGTCTCCGCAATACCGCAGACGAAAAACAGGATGAATCCCAGCGGTTGCATGAAGACAAACCACCACCCGAATTCCTTCTGCTTGTTCACAATGTCCACAAGGCTCAGGGAACCCGCGATCATCAACACGCCCATGATTGAGAAGCCCAGCGCTACCTCGTAGCTGACCATCTGTGCTGCGGATCGGAGCGCTCCCATCAGAGGATACTTGCTGTTCGAGGCCCAGCCACCGAGGATGATCCCCAGAATGCCGATCGACGAGATCGACAGCACATACAGCACGCCGATATTCAGGTCAGTAATTCGCAGCGCGATCGTCTTACCCCAGAGCTCAAAACTTGGGCCGAACGGAATGACGGCAAAAACGATGAATGCGGGAACCAGCGCGATGATCGGAGCCAGGGTGAAGATCCAGGGGTCCGCTTTCGCCGGAAGAATATCCTCTTTCAGCATCAGCTTGATGCCATCCGCAATGGGCTGAAGAATCCCGTGAGGACCGACACGCATGGGTCCGAGCCGCACCTGGATGAACGCTGCGACCTTGCGTTCCGCAAGGGTCATCAACGCGACGACACCCGAAAGCGCGCCGAAAACAATCCCGATTTTGATCAGCGGGATGATGATGTTATCGATTGCAAAATCCATAATTTCGATCTGTTCTTAGCGGTCGATCTCGCCCAGCACAATGTCGAGCGTTCCAATGACAGCGACGACATCGGCGACCATATGGCCAGCCACCATCTTCTTCAGCGACTGGAGATTCACGAACGACGGAGGCCGCACTCGAGCGCGATACGCCATCGTACTTCCATCGCTGACGATGTAGTACCCCAGTTCGCCTTTGGGCGACTCAATCGAGTGGTAGATATCGCCAACCGGAGGCTTGATGATTTTCGACATCTTGGCCATGATCGGTCCATCTGGAATCTTCTCGATCGCCTGCGCGACGATTCGCGCGGACTGCCGCATTTCTTCCATTCGGACGAGATATCGATCGTAGGTGTCACCCACTTCCCCGATGGGGATGTCGAAGTCGAATTCGGAGTACACGCAGTACGGTTTCGCCTTGCGCAAGTCCCATTGGACGCCGGAACCTCTGAGGCTGGGCCCCGTCAAACCGAGATCGATCGCATCTTTTCCTGAGATGATGCCGACATTTTTTGTGCGATCCAGCCAGATACGATTTTCTGTCAGCAGCGTCTCGTACTCGTCGACCTTCTTCGGGAAATCCTGAATGAATGTTCGGACCTGTTCCTTAAACCCTTCATATAACTCGTACTGGGTTCCGCCGATTCGGAACATATGCGTGGTCAGACGGGCACCGCAGTAGTTCTCGAAGATTTTGAGGATTTCCTCGCGTTCGCGGAAACAGTACAGGAACGTGGTGATCGCGCCGAGATCGATGGCATGGGTGCCCAGCCACAGCAGGTGGCTCGTGATCCGATTCAGTTCGGTCATGATCACCCGGATGTACTGCGCGCGTGGCGGGGCAGTCACGCCAATCAGCTTTTCGATCGTTTCGCAATATCCCAGGCAGTTTGAGACCGCAGCGATGTAGTCCATGCGATCGAGAGTGGGCACGAACTGCCCGTAAGTCTGCGCCTCTCCCAGTTTCTCGACGCCGCGATGCAGGTATCCGATCACGCACTCCGCATCCAGTACGCGTTCGCCGTCGAGCTTCAGCTTGACCTGCAGCACGCCGTGGGTCGACGGATGCTGCGGACCCATGCTGACTGTCAGTTCACTCGCATCAAAAAGAGTCTCGGCCTCTGCCATATTCCCTCGTTAATCCGTCGGCGTGATGTAGTTCGGATCTTCGTGACGGGCTTCACCAACGTAATACTTCTGCCCCGAATCAATGCCGAGGTGCTTGCGCACCCACTCGACGTCCTGCAGACGGATGTTGTAATCCTTGCGCAGCGGGAAGCCGACCCAATCCTCGGGCAACAGAATCCGCTTCAGGTTGGGATGGTTCGCGTAACGCACCCCGAACATGTCGTAGACTTCTCGCTCGAGCCAGTCCGCCGTTGTCCAGACGCTGGCCACGCTCTCAATGCTTTCCCACTCTTTGAGACGTGTTTTCACACGCACATACTCGTTTTTCTCGAACGAATAGAGGATGTACACCATCTCGAACTCTTCGTCCTTTGGCCAGTGAACTGCCGTCTCGTCGGCCAGGTAGTTGCACGGAAGAATGGAATTGTCGCGCATGAACGTCAGGATCTCCGCGATCAACGCCTTCTTCACCTCGATGTTGTTCTGACCGATAAACGAGTATGCCTTCACGAACTGGTTTCCGAACTTCTCCTTTATCGCGTCCACGATCGGGTGCGACCACGGCTCCGGCGCAGGCCCCTTGGGCTTCGGCGGCGGGGGATGCGCGCCCGGGGCAGCAGGGGGCTTCGGCGGCGGCGGAGTTCCTCCGGCAGCAGCTGGAGGTTTCGGGGGCGGTGGAGTTGCCGGCTTCGGAGGTGGCGGCGGAGTCGGGGGCGATGCCGGAGTCTGAGGCTGCGGACCGGAGTCCGCAGGCTTCTCGGTATTCTGGTTCTCTTTTTCGTCAGCCACGTCTTTTAACTTCTTGTCCTAATTCTTGGTCGGTAGGAGTTGTGCAGAACACGCCACAAAAACAAGGAATTCAAACACATACAGCACGGCCTGTCAACGGGCCATTTCGACGTCCAGACCTCTGAATCAGCTGCCACTTCTGCTCTGAATAAGCCCTGCAGTCAGTCCCCAAAGGTTTGTTTTAGTACCTCCTCTCGCGGCCCTACAATTTCGTGAAGATCCCCGGAAATCCCTCAGAACTCACCGACTCGGCGCTGCACAAGCACCTTGAAGCGTTCGCCCATGCCGCCGGGGAGAATGAGCTTCTTAATCGCCGCAAGACGCTGGATTGCCTCCACCGATCGAGCAGGAGCGAGAGATTCCAATTCGGCAAGAATGCCCAGCTGGATCAGGAAGTTCATCTGAGTTCCGAATTCTTCGGTGACGAGCCCCGCCATGGCTCCTTCCCTCATCAAATCGGAGAAGTTCACGTGAGCAGTAATGTCCTGCTCCCCGATTCGCACATAAGGATCGTCGACCGCCTGATGACGCCAATAACACATCAGAGTTCCACGTGGGCGCGCGTAGAATTCACGGTCTTCGTAGCCGTAGTCGATCGCGAGATGGTAACCGCGATTCAGAGATCGCCCGATTCGGGCGATCCAGCGCCGCGCGTCGGTACTGATGTCCGCGAGCTGCCCTTCGACCAGCGGCAGGTCGAGAGACTCCTGCAATTCCCCTTCAACCTCTAAAAACTCCGCGGTGACGTAGATCTCGCGAAGCTTGCCGTCCCTTCGGACAATTTTGCGAACCGGAAGCGCGTCAAAG
>DASTBJ010000411.1:0-8609 GCA_035712125.1 Terriglobia bacterium | reverse complement strand
CGGAAACAAGCTACGCCTGCGGCCCGTGCTGCAGATTTCTCTTCAGCACTTCCATCAAGTCCACCACCTGTGCGGGTCCCCTGGTTGGCGATTCCGACGCGACTACATCGCGCCCTTTGGCGTGCTTCTTTTCAATGAATTTGAGGACGCGTTCGGAATATTCGTCCCGCATCTCCCCCAGGTCCAGCGACGTCTTCGACAATCGCGCGATGTCGGACTGAAACTTTCGCACGGTCGTCGGCGAGGGCTTCTTTCTCTTTGCAAGGCCGATCCCGGAAGGTTTCCGGATCTCGTCATTGAATCGCAGAGTTTCCGCGCGCAGAATGCCGTCGACCGCGAAAATTCCGACCAGGTATTCCTTGCCGTGCATGACGAATGTCGCGATGCCGGCCCTCCTGGAGGACTCCATAATCTCCGCGAGCAGACGGTACGCTTTGTGGGAGTTATCGGCCGGTGTGAGGATGTAGCCACGCTCGAAATACAGCGGAGAAATGTTGTTTTGAGCGACGAAGATGCGCAGATTGATGTCACGCGATTTCTCGGGCGCGAGGCGTTCCAGTTCTTCCTCCGTGACCGTGACAATCTTGCCTTTGGCGGCTTCGAATCCGCGTACCGTTTCGGATTCGCCGAGGTCCTGGCCAGTTTCCTGAGAATAGTAATCCCGTTTCAGAGGTTCGCCGTCCGGACCCAGAGATCTGAACGAAACGCGACTGTCACGATTTGCTGGAAAAAGGTTTACGGGGATGCTCACCAGCCCGAAGCTGATGGTCCCGGACCAAACCGGCCGACCGTAGATCTCATTCGCCGTGTGTTCGCCCGACGGCTTGTCTTTCTTTGACTTCGTTTCGTGTTCACGCAACTTTTTTCTCCCGGCCGCGTTTCAGGGCAGCCAGACTCTTGGCCAGCTGGGCATGAAGCGGCACACCAGTCGGCCGTTCCTTAATAGTTGGGAGTCGAGGATGTTTACCTTTTGCCCTGGCTTCGACGAAAGCCCGGACGCGTTCGCGATACTCATCGTGAAATTCTTCGGGCTCGAACGCTCCCTCGAGAGCGGAAACCAGTTCGCGCGCCATCCGGAGCTCTCGTGCATCCAGCGCCGGGCCCTCTGGAAGACTCAATCCCCGCAAGTGGAGGACTTCTTCCGTAAAACGCATCTTGATGAGAAGGAGATGATCGCCTTCGGTCGTTAGAGCCCCGATATAACTCTTTCCCCGCATCGACCAGCGAACGATGCCGGTCAGGTCCGTTCTTTGAAGCGCATCCACGAGCGCAAAGTACGTCGGATCTTCGTCATCATCGGGACCGACGTAGTAAGGTCGCTCGTACCAATGGTTGTCAATCTTTGAAGTCGGGACGAAACGCAGTGCTTCGATATCCCGAGACTCTTTGGGTTTAAATTGCTGAAGTTCCTCTTCATCGACAATCACAAAGGTTCCCGGCTCTATCTCGTATCCTTTGCGGATCTTCGCGCGCGTTACTGCTTCGCCGGTATCGCGAACCATACGTTGCCGGACTCGAGTCTTCGTCCTGCCCTCGAGGACATGGGTGTGAACATCCCGGTCTTCGACGCCAGCATAAAGTTTTACAGGGAGATCGCTGGATCCAATCCTCAGGACACCTTTCCATATCGCGCGCGCGGCCATATCGTCAGTCACTGCAATTTTGCTTCCCCGGCTCGCGTGCGGAGCGTAATCGAATAACGGAGGTTCTTTGTTGGAGGAATGCTGTGCTGCCAACCCCACCTTGCTTCTCCTCGTAACAGATACGCGGATCGTGGTTCCAGGTCGAGCGACAGGGTTTCGCGCCTTCCTTTGACGTGGGGATAGCGTCGCAGTCGCATTCGGCCCGCGCCCGCAAGAGATATTCCTGCTACTATCTCGAAATCCGGGACATCGCGATGCCAGCCGAGAGGAGTTCCCGTCTTGTATTCCGCGATGAGAGCATGTGTGAACAGAGCCGCGGGAACACCCGCCCATGCCGCGACCCGCTCTCGCAACGGGAGAAGAAATGGTGGAATCGGACCGGTCGGCAGAAGCTCATTGCTCGAAAAATCATAGGTTCCACCGTAACTTACGATCCGGCGGCGAGCCGTGAACTCCTTGTATTTCGCTTCCACCAGAGGGAGTTGGCCGATCTCAGCGAGCAGCTCGGCTTCCTCCTGCGGCGAAATGAAGTCAGCCCGGCAGACAAGACCAGGTGGCAGTGCAGCCGGGAATAACTTGCGCTGACTCATCGGTAATCCCTGAGGCCATTTGCCCGTCGGCTTGCAGGAATGCTGGGGGCGTTCAATGTCCGGGCGTTGCCAGATTGTGTTGCGGTAATCCTGCCCACTCTGTTTGAAATCTATACAAGAGGTTCACTATGTCTAAAGAGCACCTGACGACCTATTTAAACGATCATCTAATGGGAGCCGCAGCTGCCATTGAACTGCTGGAACAGTTCCTTACAGAAGCTCCCGATCTCCAGGAGTTCCTGGCCGGGCTGAAGGGCGACATTGAGTCAGACCGAGATGAGGTCGTTCGTGTCATGGATCACCTGAACATCTCGCAAAGCCGTGTCCGAAAAGCAACCGGGTGGTTCGCCGAGCAAGCCGCGGAACTGAAGTTCGCCATGACAGACGACGAAAGTTTCCGGCGACTTGAGCGGCTCGAAACACTCGCGCTGGGGATTCAGGGAAAGCTAAATCTCTGGCGCGCGCTGGCCGCCGCCACCCATCTCGACACAGGTATGAGTCGTCTCAACTATGAACGCCTTCAGGAGCGCGCACTGGATCAACTGAGCCGTGTCGAGGCGCTTCGGATCGAGGCTGCCAAAACCGCACTTACGGCCGCCGCCTAGATTCTCTCGACGGACGGATGTCCGAGGACGGTAAGACTCTGGCATGCTTGAGCGTCTTGATGTGCTCCAACGCACGGTGATGATCCTTAGTGCTTCGGGCTGCACAGCAGTCAGATGCGACGATCAGGCGAAATTCGCGCATATCGGCGTCATGCGCGGTGCAAACAATGCAACTGTCGGTGGCCAGACCGGCAAGCACCAGGGTCGACGCTTCGAGGTTCCGCAATAGAACCTCCAGCGGGCTCTGATAGAACGCCGAGTGCATCGGTTTCAACACAAAGTAATCTTCGTCGTCAGGGCGAACGATTTTCACGAAATCCCGGCCGACCGCCTGCGGTCTCAAGCAGTACTGCAACAGCTTTCCTGCGTCGGATCGCCACTGTCCGAAGTTGTCATTAACGTACAAAACCGGAATTTTGTGACGTCGGGCTCGTGCCTTGAGTCGCGCGATATTTTCGGCGATACGCAACGCCTGCTGCAGCAACTGTCGCCCATCCGAAAACTCGAAGTGATTGATCACATCAATGATCAGCATCGCGATCGAGGATTTGCGCCGTGTGGCGTTTGTCGTCATACGTCGTGCAAGGTTGCAATCGGTGTTCCGGAGAGTTATGGCACCCGGGCTGCAGGGCTGAACTCAGCAAGGAGGACTTATGAGGAAACTGTTGTACTCCGTTATTGGAATGCTTGTGGCTAGGCTGGTGATGTCGACCATGAGACGGTCGTCGCGCCGCCCCGCGCTCGACCAGAGAGTTGACAAACTGCAGAATAAGTTTCGAAGCCTGGATACCGTTTAAACTTCAGAACGGCTTGAAAGGTCTCCGCCGTGCAGGATCTTCTATATGGGCCAGCCCCTTAGCAATGCGGAGATCGCGGACAAGCTGTTTGGATTGGCGCATTTGCTTGCGGCGCAAAGAGAAAACACGTTCAAGGTCAAAGCCTACCGGCGCGCTGCAAAGACGGTTCAAACCCTTGGCGATTCCATCGTGGGTCTGGTCCGGGATGGTGCTGATCTCACGCAATTCGTGGGCATCGGGCCGGCCATCGCAGGTGTCATTCGCGAAATAGTGGAAACGGGGACGACACGGCAGTACCAGGCATTGGAATCGCAAATCTCACCCGAGTTCGTGGAAATTCTTCGATACCCCCGACTCGACCCTAAACGTGTTCTCCGCATTTACAGGAAACTCAATATCGGGACAATCGAGGAACTTCAGCAGCGGCTCGTAAGCGGCGAGATCGCGCGAACTCTCGGTCCGAGATTGGATCAGCACGTTCGTCGAGGCCTTACAGATCACGCCGAGATTCTCCTGCACGAAGCCGATCGAACCGTTCCCGTCATTAAAGACTTCCTCATCGCGCGCTGCGGTGTGGGGACCGTTGAGGCTGCGGGAGACTACCGGCGGAGGGTCGAGGTCATTGGTGAGATTCACTTTCTGATCGAAACGGCGGATCTTCCCGAGGTGATGTCGAAGCTCAAAACTTACGGAGGAAAAGCGGACTTTGTCACTGCGAACCACAGATCAGCGCTGTTTAGACTATCGTCCGGCCTTCTATTGAGAATCACTGCTGCGCCGTCCGAAAAGTGGGGTGTCGCGCTGCTGGAGGCGACAGGTTCGGAGACACATTTGGAGCAGCTAAATTTACACGGATCCGGACTCGCCGCGTTGTTCAAGTCTCCGACCGTCTACCCCACAGAGGCCGCAGCATATGCGGAACTGGGCCTGCCATTTATTCCCCCCGAACTTCGAGAAGGTAAAGGTGAGATTGAACTGGCTGCCGCCGGGAAGCTTCCGGCCCTGCTGCAAGAGGAACATATTCGTGGGGAATTGCATGCACACACGACTTCCAGCGACGGCGTCGATACTGTCGAAGTCATGGCTGAAGCCGCGCGTGACCGGGGCCTCGATTACATCGGCATCAGCGATCACTCTCAGAGCTTGAAGATCGCGCGTGGTCTTTCAATCAGCCGTCTGCTCAATCAGCTTCGTTTCATCGATCGGTTGAACGAGCGTCTTACGGGGATTCGCATTCTGAAAGCGGCAGAAGTCGACATTCTCGAGGACGGTTCTCTGGACTATCCCGATGACGTGCTGAAGGAACTGGATTATACGATCTGCTCGATCCATTCGCGATTCGGCCTGAACAGGGAAGCGCAGACGACACGAATTCGACGCGCCATGGACAACCGCTACTTCAAGATTCTTGGCCATGCGACAGGCCGGCTTTTGTTGAAGCGTCCCGGCTACGAAATCGATATCGATCGGGTTGTCGAACACGCCCGAACGAGTGGATGCTTCTTCGAACTCAATTCGAGTCCGGACAGGCTCGATCTGTCCGCGGACCATGCGCGCATTGCCCGCGAAGCCGGCGTGAAGATGGCCGTTACGACTGATGCACACAGCACAGGCGAGCTGAGCTTCCTGCGGTACGGCGTGGATCAAGCGAGACGTGCGGGCCTCGAGCGAACGTTCGTTCTCAACGCATTAAGCTGGCCGGATCTGTCGCGCGCTCTCCGGCGGTGACACCGGCGGCGGCATCCGTAACAACCGCTGAGTGGGGTATGATGACGGCCGCCACAAGGCGGGGAGAATGCTTATGAAAATCAGGCTTACATACGGCATCGCAGTCTGTTGTTTTACAGCAGTTATCACGCTGGGCCGCATGCAGGGTCCCGCGCCGGCTCAGACCCCGGCGCCTGCCGGGAGCAGCGCGGTTGCGAATCCCACGTACGTCACAATCACACTGGAAACGACGGTGAATCGCCCGGCCGAGGAGGTCTGGAAGCGTGTCGGCAAGTATTGTGATATCGGTGAGTGGTTGCAGACGACCTGCACGATCACGTCCGGACAAGATGGTGAAGTGGGTGCCGTACGTTCAATTGGGACCGAGGTGCTTGTAGGCAAGACGGACCTCTCATACACATACACGCAGCCGGTAAGACCGGGCCAGCCGTACAACCTTTATCATGGAACTATGGAGGCGAAGCCACTCACGGCTACCACGTCGAAAATTGTCTATACATTGTTGTACGACAACTCGATGCTGGCAGACGATGCCGCGCGAGAAGCGGACAAGACTCGGCGAATGACAACATTTGCGCGGGCGCTCGAGAACATGAAAATCCTGGCGGAAGGCGGGACGCTTCCGCCGCCGCCGGCGCGCGGCGGTCGGGGAGCGCCGCGCGGCCAACAATAGACTCCGGCTTGAACATTGACGCCCGCTTCCATCGGAAGCGGGCGTTGTGCTGTGTGACCGCTTCGATATGGAACCGAGAAACACCAACCCTACCCTGCAGACCAAACGGACCTTCACGGATCGTGCGCTCTCTCGCGTTGCCGGAGCTTCTTTAATTGAAGGAAACCAGGTACGCCTGTTAAGAGATGCGGCAGAGAACTACCCCGCCTGGCTGGAGGCGATAGGTCGCGCAAAACGCTACGTTCATTTGGAGACCTTCATTTTTCATGATGACGAGACCGGACGGGAGTTTGCCAATTTGCTGGCCGCAAAGGTCCGCGACGGCGTTCGGGTCCGTATCATTTATGACTGGCTGGGCGGCCTTGCAAGCGCATCATGGCGTTTCTGGGCAGGACTGCGCAACGCGGGTGTCGACGTGCGGTGCTTCAATCCGCCGCGGTTTGACAGCCCGCTGGGCTGGCTCGTCCGTGATCACCGCAAGATGGTGGCTGTCGATGGAAGCGTCGGCTTTATCGCAGGCTTGTGCATCGGAAAGATGTGGGTGGGCGATTCTAAAAAAGGCCTGGCACCCTGGCGCGACACGGGTGTTGAACTACGCGGTCCGGCAGTTGCGGAAATTGAACGCGCATTCGCGCAGGTTTGGCGCCAGCTGGGGGAGGCACTGCCCGACGACGAACTGTTCCCGGTGGACAAGGAAATGGCGGGAACGACGGACGTCCGAATCGTGGCGACAATGCCGTCGACAGCGGGGATGATTCGCACGGACCAGTTCATTGCGGCGCTGGCTCGAGAACGCTTGTGGATTTCCGATGCTTACTATGCTGCAACTCCGTCTTACATGCAGGCTTTGAGATCTGCTGCGCGCGACGGTGTCGACGTGCGCCTCCTCGTGCCCAACAGTACGGATCTTCCTCTCTTCCGTCCCCTTTCACGTGCCGGCTACCGCTCGTTGCTGGAAGCCGGAGTACGGGTATTCGAATGGAACGGGACCATGATGCACGCAAAGACAGCCGTCGCAGACGGGTTCTGGGCTCGTGTCGGTTCCACAAACCTGAATCTCGCGAGTTGGTTCGGAAACTGCGAACTCGACGCGATCATTGAAGATGAGGACTTCGCTCACCAGATGGAAGAGATGTACCTCGACGATCTCAACAATTCCACCGAGATCGTGCTGGACTCGAGTCGCAAAGTGCGTGTGTCTGAAGGGACTCGACGCCGGCGGCGTGGTCCGAAGAGCGGTGGCGGAAGGACTCGACGCGCGGTTGCGGGCGCTGTCCGCCTCGGCAACGTTGTTGGTGCTGCCTTTACCAGCCATCGAGTATTGGGTCCTGTTGAAGCACGGCTGATGGTGGCCGGTGGATTGTTGATGCTTGGCCTGGCTCTAGCTTTCGGTCTTTTCCCTGGCGTTCTCGTGTATCCGATCATTGTCCTCTCGTTATGGATGGCCGCGGCCCTGCTATATCGCGGCTATCGACTGCATCGCCGCAAAAAGCGAATAGGGGAGGATTGAAGACTTGGAACTTACATATCGTCGCGTCGACGGTGTTCGAGCAGTGCAAGGCGTCGCGTTTCTTCATGGCATCCTGGGACGCGGCGAAAACCTTGGACATCCGGCGCGTGGGCTGGTCTCGGCATGCCCGGAATGGAGCGCCTGGAAGGTGGACTTACGGGGACATGGAGGATCGCCAAAGGGCACACCGAATCCGAACCTGGAGTCGGCTGCACGCGATGTTTGCGAGTCAGCCAATCGCGAAAGAATGCCGCTCCGCGCAGTGGTGGGGCATAGCTTTGGCGGCAAGGTCGCGCTCGAGGTGGCGCGTCTCGGCGAGGTGCCTTCCCTCACGCATGTCGTGGTTATGGACAGCGTTCCCGGTGCGCGCGCGCCGGTCCGCGGACGGGATAGTGCACTGGCGATTCTTGACATGCTGCAGTCGTTGTCCCGGACTTTTTCGTCAATCTCGGAGTTTACGCGTGCGATGGAGGCCGAGGGCGCTTCGCGCGACATTGCGCAGTGGCTGGCGGGATCTCTCGAGAGGAATGGAGAGCAAGTTCGGGTTGCGCTGGACCTGCAGGAAATCCGCTCGATGCTGCTGGACTATTTTGCCCGCGATCTCTGGCCGGTCGTCGAAAATCCACCGGATGCGTTGAACGTGCATTTGATCATCGGGAGCCGCTCCGATGCCTACTCGCAAGCGGATCGAGAACGGGCTGCGCGCATTGCGGCATCGAACAAGCGTGTCACCATCGATTTATTGCCTGCAGGGCACTGGGTTCATGTCGACGACTACGAGGGGGTCCTGCGATCATTGGTGAAGCATCTTTGTGAAGGACCTTCCTGAGCATATTCCTGCTTATTCGCGCAGTTTATCCGCGCGGCATGTGCAGGTATGATCTCCAGCAGTGCGAAGAACTAATCAACATCTATTGGCAGGATCGCTGCTCTTAAGCCTCTGGTTCCATCTTCCGGCGGGAGCGCAAAGTCCAACGACACAGACACCGGCGGCTCCCAACGCCGTCTACCAACCGATCACCGGCAACGAGCGTTTCCGATGGGTGGTGAAATCCACAATTGG
>DASTBJ010000410.1:0-4812 GCA_035712125.1 Terriglobia bacterium | reverse complement strand
TTCAAGATCCACAACGCCCTTCGCCGAATGGTGAGCGACCTTGCCATTGCGGGCCACAATCGTTACCGCTCCTGCAACGTCGCCCGCGGCGATGCGTCGCTCGATCATCCGATCGATTAAAGCAAGGCGCTCCGAAGAGAGTCCGACGTCTTCAGGCTTGACGGTAGGTACCGGAAGCGGTGCCAGTGGAGCAGCGAGAATGGGTAACACCAGTGCAGTGAGAGCCAGCAAGAATTTCATGGAAACCTCCATCACTCTTTTCAGGCAACTCAATCAATGATGGATTGCGCCACCAGATCTTCGAAATCGCGATTCACTTCGTTGTTCGAGGTCTGAACCAGCAACACCCCAACCGTTTGTTCCACCGGATCGACAAAAAAGTGCGTCCCATACACTCCTGACCAGCCGAATGTTCCGTTCGATAACATCGTCCCGCGTCGCACGTGATCCGTCACGACGCGAACACCGAGGCCATAACCTTCTCCCGCAGCACGACCGGGCAGCGTGTCAGGGATGTGTGTCGACCGGAACATCTCGACCGTCTTCTTGCCGAGGATGCGTTTTCCGTTCAGTTCACCGCCATTTGCAAGCATCACGCCAAAGGGGATGTAATCGTCGGCTGTGCTGATCAGACCCCCAGATCCCATGAAATACACCTCGCTCGACATTCCGTTTGGATTGTTGTTCTTCGTCAGCCCATTGGCGCCGCGAGTGTAGACGCTCGCAACTCTCGGCCATTGCGCAGGAGATGGCCAGAAGGTGATGTCCTTCATTCCGAGCGGTTCGAAGATACGTTTCTGAAAAAACTCGTTGAGCGGCATGCCTGAAGCGATTTCCACAATCCTGCCAAGCGTGTCGTGGCCCGCCTGCGCGCTGTATGCCCAGCGCGAACCGGGCTGGAACTCGAGTGTCGTCGTGCCGAGACGCGGGATGTAGTCTGCAAGCTTCTCCCCCTGCTTGCGAGCAATCGACTGGACCGTGCTATTGCTCATCGTCCCGCTCGACAATCCTGAAGTATGCGTGAGTAAATCCTTGATGGTGACTTCGCGCTGCGCTGCGACAGTCGTGAATGATGGCGGCGGACCTCCGCGACCACCTCCCCGTCCACCACGCCCTCCGCCTGCCGCTGGTGCGGCGGCATCGCCTCGTCCACCCGTAGCCGGCGCTGGATTTTCACCGCGCGCGGGAGCAGGCGTTGCAACAGCGACCTTCTGACCGCGGAACTCCGGGATGTAGCGGGACACCGGATCGTTCAAGCGGATCTTGCCTTCTTCAATCATCATCATGATGGCGACGCTGGTTACTGGCTTCGTCATGGAAGCGATCCGGAACATGGTCGATGGAGTTACGGGTTGTTTCGACTCAACATCCATGACGCCTTTGGCAGCCAGGTGAACGACCTTTCCCTTGCGCGCTACGATCGCAACGGCTCCCGCCATTTCGCCTGCGGCGATCCGACGTTCCAGCATCTGATCGATGCGTTGCAGACGCTCCAGAGACATTCCGACTTCTTCCGGCTTAGCTCTGGGCAACGGGGCCGCGGAAACCTGAAGCACGACGGGTAGTGCGAACAGCAGGGTCAGCATCACGCTTTTTAGCGCGGTTTTCATGGGAACGTCACCTCCACGGGTTTTTGGCTGCGCAGAGTATAGTGCAGGTTTGCAGGCGAAACGTCAGAGTCTTGCAAGGTGTCGGAACTTCGATTTAACAGGCCTCGGGAACTCGAGCATTACTTTTCCTGTGAGTGTTTTTCGCGGCAACTCTATAATGCGTTGTCAGTGAAGAAACCAGTCGTTAAAGCAATCGGATGCGCAGTCCTGGCCGTCTGCGCTGGAGTTGCCGGTGCGACGTCCTTCCGGACTGAGGCGGCAGTTCAATCCGCGCAGTCTCTTCAGGCGACTCATCGCGCGTCCTTCGAACGGTATTGTCTCGCCTGTCATACCCAGAAGATGAAAGAGCAGGGAAGAGTTCCCATCGCTCTCGATACGCTGGATATTGCGAAGGTCAGCGCCAACCCTGAAGTTTGGGAAAAGGTTATTCTCAAAATGCGAGCCGGCCAAATGCCGCCGGCAGCATCGGCCCGTCCGTCCAGCGCCGACCGCGCTGCATTCCTCACGTGGCTCGAGTCGGAGTTGGATCGAGCAGCCGCCGCGAATCCCAATCCCGGACGGACCGAAGCCTTTCACCGTCTGAACCGAGCCGAATACCGGAATGCCGTTCGCGACCTGCTGGGCGTCGACATGGACGTATCCTCGATGCTTCCTCCCGACGATGTCAGCTACGGGTTCGACAACATTGCAGGAGTGCTCAAAGTTTCTCCCACGTTGATGGAACGCTACCTTGTTGCCGCGCAGAGGATCAGTCGCCTTGCGGTCGGGACGCCTCAGCCGTTCGCCAACGTCGATTACTTTCGGATTGCTGATGACCTGTCTCAAGAGTCGCATCTGCCGGGGCTTCCCCTGGGCACACGCGGCGGAACCCTGATCTCGTATGTGTTTCCGATGGATGGCGAATACGAGATCCGTCCCCGATTGACTCGGGACCTCAACGAGAGCATGCCGGTATACACAGAGCCTCAACATCTCGAGATCAGTCTCGATGGCGAGCGCGTCGGCGTGTTCACGCTTCCCGGTGTTCAAGGCCAGGCTGCCGCTGCAGCCCAGGAAACACCGGATCCTCAGGTGCCCGCGATCTCACAGATTCCGACCGGCGTTCGCGCCAGCCCGCAGGATCGAGCCGCGCGCAATCGCGCTGACGAAAAGTGGAATCTGCGCATTGCGGTCAAGGCCGGTCAGCGCGACGTTGCCATTGCGTTTCTAAATCGGACGCCATCACTGGACGAGACCACACGCCTGCCCTTTCTGCGACCTTATCCTGCGGGCGTCAATATCCCGGAAACGCGACGCGGAGCGTACTTGCGCAGCGTGGAGATTGCCGGCCCTTACCTTGCCGCTACGGGCGGAACGTCGCAAAGCCGCCAGCGTATCTTCTCGTGCACTCCGACATCAGAAGCTGCCGAGGCTGCGTGTGCCAGGACCATCCTCACGACTCTGACTCGTCGTGCTTACCGTCGTCCCGTTACCGAAGCCGATGTCGCACCTCTACTCGCCTTTTTCAAAGAGGGCCGGTTGAATGCGAATTTCGAAGCCGGGATTGAACATGCCGTTCGACGCCTTCTGGTGAGTCCGGAGTTTCTCGTGCGCGTTGAACGTGTTCCTCAGGGAGTGGCTCCGAATACGTCTTATCGTATTTCCGATGTCGAACTGGCTTCGCGACTCTCGTTCTTCCTGTGGAGCAGTATCCCGGACGATGAATTGATCGATCTGGCTGCCAGGCGCCAACTCGGAACGCCTGCGAATCTCGCCAGACAGGTTCGGCGCATGCTCGCCGACCGCCGCGCCGATGCCTTCGTGAACAATTTCGCAGGACAATGGTTGTTCCTTCGAAACCTCACGGCAGCAGTTCCGGTTCAAAGCGTATTTCCCGATTTCGATGACACTCTCCGCCAGGCTTTTGAGCGCGAAACCGAAATGTTCTTCGCGAGTATTGTTCGCGAAGACCGCAGTGCTCTGGATCTTCTGCGTGCCAACCATACGTTTCTCAACGAGCGCCTTGCGCGTCACTACGGCATACCCGGAGTGAAGGGCAGTCATTTCCGAAGAGTCGAGCTTGAAAGGGACAGCATGCGGGTCGGATTGCTTGGTCAGGGCAGCATCCTGACCGTGACGTCCTATCCTGACCGCACATCTCCTGTAAAACGCGGAAAGTGGATCCTGGAGAACCTCCTTGGCACGCCTCCTCCTCCTCCGCTTCCTAATGTCGGGGACCTGCAGGTCACCGGCGAAACGGGCGCCGTACTCTCAATGAGAGAACGCATGGAACTGCACCGCGCGAATCCGGTTTGCGCGAGCTGCCACGCAATGATGGATCCTCTGGGACTTGCCCTTGAAAACTTCGATGCGGTCGGAAGGTGGCGTACTCTCGGGGAAGGGTCCGCGCCGATTGATGCATCAAGCATTCTGCCGGGAGGCGCACCGTTCGAAGGTCCCGCCGGCCTCCGGAAGGAATTGCTGGCTTCCGAACGCTTCGTGGCCACTCTTACAGAAAAGATGATGACGTATGCGCTCGGGCGCGGTCTTGAATACTACGACGCTCCGGCGGTACGCACTATCCTTCGAGAATCAGCGCCCGGAGAGTACCGTTTGACGCAACTCATTGTCGGCATTGTTCAGAGCACACCGTTCCGCATGAGGAGAGCATCGTGAGGAAATCGAAAGGGATGTCGTTCCACTTCATTACGAATAAGAGTCTGCCTCGCCGCACATTTTTGCGCGGCGCCGGCGCGATGCTGGGGCTGCCCATGCTCAGTGCGATGAGGCCCGCAATGCCTCCGGTTCAGACGACCCTAACGCCCCGGCGTCTCGGATTTGTATACGGCCCCAACGGTGTTGCGCGGAATTTCAAGGGCATCAATTACTGGACGCCAAAGGGTGAAGGCGCAAACTTCGAACTCTCCACCATTCTGACTCCGCTGGCCGCCTATCGCGATCGCATGCTGGTGGTCAGCGGCCTTGCGCAGCATCAGGCGGACGCGTTCGACGATGGAGCAAACGGGGATCACACGCGTGGCACAAGCACCTGGCTAACCGGGGTTCATCCCAAACGTACTGAGGGCGCCGACGTTCGCAACGGCACCTCGGCCGATCAGATCGCCGCAGCCCAACTGGGCAGAGACACGGCGTTGCCGTCACTGGAGCTAGCCATCGATCTCAATTTTCTCGGAGGCCAGTGCGAAAACAGCTACAGCTGCGC
>DASTBJ010000409.1:0-8058 GCA_035712125.1 Terriglobia bacterium | reverse complement strand
TCATGCTCCGCATCGGCGATGAACAAGCAGGGTAAGAGGCGTATCATCTCTTCAGGATGCAGATCGGCCCGATCGGGTACATCGGACTCGCCCCGCGCCGCCTCCCACCAAGAGTGCAGGAGCTGCACAAGGTCCGATAAGCTTTCTTCAGGGTTGGTCCAGGTCGTCATGTCTGACGCAGCTTTTGAACCAGCCTCGCTCCTTCCCACACTTCGATGGCCGCCATTTCTGGTCGGCGGTTCAGTACTGCGCCCGCCACTATGAGGGCGTTATCATCGCTATCGCTTTCGATCGGCAACCGCTCGCTGATATGGCTTTCCCGATCAAGAATGAAGCACCGATACGTGACCATGACCCCACCTTCAAACGAGGCGTTCCATAAAATGGAACCCCAGAACTGATTCTGGCTCGAGGCTCTTAATCGAAGATGAAGGAACGCCCATAGGTTTCTATGCCGAATGGCTTAGACCAAGTGAATGGCCATCTGGGCGATGCTGGAGCGGGAGCGGTTCCGGCCTCCATCCACGAGAGAGGATGGATGTGACGCACCGGTTTGGTAGTGACGGAGTATGTGTCCTCATATTCTGACTCACGAAACCGCTGAAGTGGCTCGCTGCTTGATAGCATCGAAGGCGCTGCAGAGCCGGGCGGTGAGAGGTATCAGCGTTTGCAGATCCTGATGACTCAGCGATTGAGAGGCCAATTCCGACATTCGGACTTGGCTCAGACGCTTGTGAATCGCGTCAAGGCGGTCGACCTCCGGAATGAAACTGGGCAGCTGCCAGCCATGCGCTATAACGGTGAAGATCGCCTCATCGAGAACCAGCTGAATATCGTTGAGAAGCGCCGGAGACGGTCGGACGACTGCGAATTGGCGGAGATCATCCAGCCCGTCGAGCACGAACCGGTAAACGACCCGTGAGCGTTAGCGGACAACACCCCTCCTCCGGCAGCAACCGACGCCTTCAACGTCGTCGTTCATACATTCTGAAACCAGTATAGTGATTGGTGTGCCCGGCTCACCAAGTTGGCTCATGTCGCATCGTTCAACTGAAACTCAGGCAGCGGAGAGCTCAACGCTATGGCTTTGAAGACGAAGGTTCTTCTGGATGGACTGGATTTCCCGGAAGGCCCGCGCTGGCACGACGGAAAGCTCTGGTTCTCTGACATGGATCGAGGCCTGGTCATGACCGTCGACCTCAACGGCAAGACCGACCTCATCGTCAAGGCGCGGGCGGAGACGTCGGGCCTGGGCTGGCTTCCGGATGGCACGCTGCTGGTGGTCCTGATGGCCGACCGGCGCCTGTTGCGCCTGAAAGCGGGCGAACTTCTGGAGGTCGCCGATCTTTCAGGCCTGGCTTCCTTCATGGCGAACGACATGGTGGTCGATGCGCATGGCTCTGCCTATATCGGGCATTTCGGCTTCGCCTTCATGGATCTCACGATCGCGCCGCACCCGGCGGAGATCATTCTGGTGACGCCTGCGGGCGATGCGCGCATCGTTGCCGACGAGATGGCCTTTCCCAATGGCATGGTGATCACGCCGGACGGGCGCACGCTGATCGTGGCCGAATCGCTTGCTGCCCGTCTCACCGCCTTCGATATCGCATCCGACGGGTCGCTGGCGCGCCGCCGCGTCTGGGCTGAGTTCGACGACCTTGGCTTTCGACCCTACGATCCTACCCGCGTCTTTCCGGACGGCATCTGCCTCGATGCAGCAGGCGCTATCTGGATGGCCTCGCCGGGCGGAGGCGGTGAGGTGCTGCGCGTTCTCGAGGGTGGGGAAATCACCGATCGCGTCGCGGTCGAAAGACAGCCTTTCGCAGCGATGCTCGGAGGTCCTGATCGCCGCACCTTGTTCGTGTGCACGTCCCGCATGGGCGAAAGTTTTACTCCCGGAATCGGCCGTATCGAGACGGTGCACGTGGAAACGCCCGGCGCCGGCCTGCCGTAAGGCATCGCTCAAACTCAAGGTCTCCTGACCATTCGGGTGAGAGTTCTCAGTCGGCGCGTGGCCACCTCCTTCACCTGACAGGTCTTCCCGGCACCTCGCAGACAAACGCGTGCTATCAGGGGAGGTCCGCTTTCGAAGGCCAAGCCGACCCCTCGAGACTAGTCCAGCTCGGTGCACGGGTCCTGAAGAATATTCCACGGACGGTGACGGTCTACCGCGTAGATTGGGAATCCGACGGCGCAACAGCTGGGGAAATATTGGGCGGCGGCATGCCGCGTCTCCCCGACAAGCCGTCGATCGCCGTGCTGCCGTTCGCCAACATGAGCGGGGATACCGAACAGGAATATTTCGCTGACGGCATCACCGAAGACATCATCACCGCGCTATCTCACTACCGCTGGTTCTTCGTAATCGCGCGAAACTCGACCTTTGCCTACAAGAAGCACCCGGGTGTCGACGTGAAGCAGGTCGCGCGCGAGCTTGGCGTGCGATACGTGCTCGAAGGCAGCGTGCGCAAGTAGCGCACTTCCAGCATGAATCACCCTTTCGCCGCGAAAAACATAGCCGAGCTTGGCCGCAGATTTGGCTATTTGCATCGAGTTGTGCTAGTTCTGTTTGCATACTCCGTCTATCGGCGAGGATACGCTCTTGCCGGCAGGGACACAGGAACGCCGCCTCGCAGCAGTCTTTGCTGCAGATGTAGTGAGTTATGGTACGCTCATGGGCGCCGATGAAATCGGCACTCACAAGCGATATAGCTCGGATGTTGACAACGTCATGATGCCGCTGTTCGCGCGGTATCACGGCCAAATTATCAAGAAGACCGGCGATGGCGTATTGGCGATCTTTCCAAGCGTCTTGGAAGCCGTCGACTGCGCGGGCCAGATTCAGGGATGCGTGTCGGATACGGCAGGCGGAGCCTTGAAGCTGCCTGACTTGGTTTATCGCATAGGAATTAACCTCGGCGACATCCTATTTGATGACGGCGATATCTATGGCAACGATGTCAATGTTGCCGTTCGGCTGGAGTCCATCTCGCCACCCGGAGGGTTTGCAATTTCCGGAGCTGCGTACTGGAGTGTAAAGGGACGTACCGCAGTGAGGTTCGAGGAAATGGGATTCTTGCGCCTGAAGAACATCGCGGAACCCATTCAGGTCTATCAGGCGATTGGCGGGCGGGGCAACGGTCATGCGCAAACAGCGGCCGCCAAGACCCCCTCGGGCACTGGCAAGACAAAGAGCGCGCTAACGCAACATGTATGGTCGGAGAATCGGCGCCATCAGCCCGAAATCGTGGTGCTGCCGTTCGAAAACCTGAGCAGTGACACTGCCCAGGAGTATTTTTGCGATGGCCTGACCAACGATCTGACGACTGACCTGTCGCGCTTTTCAAACTTGTTCGTGATCTCCGCCAATACTGCATTCTCCTACAAGGGACAGCACCCGACCCATGAACGCGTGCGTCGCGAGCTGGGAGTCGAGTACATGGTGGAAGGCAGCGTGCAACGCGTGTCTAAACAGCTCCGCATCAACGTTCAACTGGTCGAAACCGATGCGGGTCATCACCTGTGGGCCGAGCGATATGGCGTGGCGGATGACGATCTGTTCATCGTGCAGGACGACGTCTGTCGGAAGATCGTGATGGCGTTGATCAGCAAGCTCTCGGACGCCGAGCTGTCGCGTGCGAGGGGCAAGGACCTTGGGACCGCAAGCGCATATGACGCCTTCCTGAGGGGTCTTCATGAGATGAACGCCTTCCTCAGCACCTCGGAGAACCGGCCGACGCTGAAACACGCGCGCGAATGGTTCGAGCGCGCAATCGAACTCGACCCCCACTATGGCAGGCCGTACGGCTGGCTTGCCTATCACTGGGTCCTGCACTGGAAGCACGGCTGGAGTGGGCGGAATTCACTCCCAAAGGCAGAGGAGCTTGCGAGAAAGGCCGTCGAACTGGACCCGCAGGATCATGACACTCACTGGGCGCTCGGGAGTTGTTACTCGAACCTCGGAAAATTCGATCAGGCCTTAGAGCAATATGGGCGAGCGCTGGAGATCAACTCGAACGACGCCAATCTTCACGCCGAGATGGCAGACTTGCTCTCGTACATCGGAAAGCACAGCGAGGCTATCGGTCAGATCAAGTTCGCCATGCGGATCAATCCTCACTTTCCAGAGTGGTATCGCTGGACTCTGGGTTGGTGCTACTACTTCATTGGCCAGTACGAGGAGGCGATCGCCGAGCTTGAGAAGCTGACCAGTCCGTCGGACGATGTTCTCTTGATCCTTGCGGCTAGTCATGCCCGCCTTGCCGCCGCCGACAGCGGCCCGGAATCCAACGCCCGCCTGGCGCACGATTATGTCGCCAGATTCAAGAAGCGCCGGCCGCGTTGGACCCTCGAGAACCAGCGGGCTGTGACGCGGTATCGCAATGAAGCGGATACCCGCCATTGGTTGGAGGGTCTGCAACTCGCCGGACTATAGTCCGTAGTGGCACAAGTGCTTACTTACTTTACATTGCGTCGACTCTATCTATCCTATTGTTGCGGTAATCGCCTGCTGCCGTGACCATTTTCAGTAGATCAATTTCGGAAGTTCCAAGGCTTATTGTGCGCGTAAAGCTGTCTGCGCACGTGCAGTGTCATTCGAAGAGTCTGGCGGGCAACAGCGTGGGGAATGACAGCCATGCGCGGAACAACCGACAAAGTTCTCTATAATCAATTCATCAACGCCACGAACGCTTTTCCGCCGACGGGGCGTGATGGAAAAACAGCGCAGCAAGTGTTCCAGGACAGCTACGCGGCGCTGGATGACCTCGCCACGAACAATCCGTTTCCGCAGGCGCTGGCCTGGAAGGCCTACGCACTTGCCCTCAGCGTCTACGAGGGTTGGCCGCTGCCAGCCTCGGCCACGGAACACGGAATGAGCGAGAAGGATCGGCTGGACAAGGCCAAGACCCTTGGTGAGCAGGCGACCAGTCAGGATGACACCGACTATGACGTTCACTGGGGATTGGCCGATGTCTATCTGATACGAGGGGACTTTGATGGGGCAGTCACGGAATTCGAACGCGCGCTCGAACTCGACCGCGACGGGCGGCACCCAAGCCTGTTTGCCGAGGCCGCCTCTGCAATGATGCAGGCGGGACAATTCGACAAGGCCGAGCATTACTTTCGTAGAGCGCGGCTGCCGGATTGGCACCACTGGATGCACGCCATCTTCCTGTTCCTGAAGGCAGGACGCGCGACGGGCGCTCGCGAAAGCTTCTTGAATGCGGCACTTGACGATCTGAAGTCCACCAGCACTCAGGTTGGCGACGATTTCTATCAGGGTGAGATTCAGCTCGTGCTGGCCGCTGTGCACTGGCGCAAATGGGAGCTCTTCTTGGCAAGAGCCAATGCGGAAAACGACCCGGATGAAAAAGCGCGACTCAATCACTATGCAGGCCGAAACTTGGCTGCAGCCACCCGGGCCATCCATATTTTCCGCGCCGCCTTTCCATATTGGACCGTGGACGTGGCGCTCAATTCCTTGTCCCTGAAGGTAACTGCCGACGAGATATGGTGGGGAGACACCGTGAAGGGGCTGTGGGGGATACCCTAGACAGCGTGATGTGCTATCTCCGGCCAGACGGTCCTGTGCGGAGCATGCACGCGGAATCGACGATGCGCGGCAAGGCCGACTTCTGCACCTTCTCGGTCGCGGTGCGCGGGAGAGCGCTGACGAAGCGGATGTAGCGCGGCACCATGAACGCTGAGGCTCGCGCCGCGATGTGATCGAAAAGCACGTCAGGCTGCGTCTCGCGACCGCGCTTCAGTTCGACATACAGAAGTATGTCGTCTTCGCCAAGCTCGGATGGCACGGGAACGGCGGCGGTCGCGGCGATGTCCGGATGCTGATCCGCAATCGACTCCAGCTCCATTGCCGAGAGATTCTCCCCGCGCACGCGGATGGCGTCCTTGATTCGTCCAAGATAGTAGAAGTAGCCATCGGCATCGCGCGAGCCAAGATCGCCGGTATGGAACCATCCATTGCGCATCGCATGGGCGGTCGCGGCCGCATCGCCGAGATATCCGGTGAACAATCCGCATGGATCGCTCGCGCGCACCGCGATCTCGCCTGCCACGCCGGGAGCGCAGGCCAGGTTGGCCTGGTCCCGGACCGTAACCTCATAACCTGCGACGGGTAACCCCACGGATCCAATCCTGCGATTCGCAGCCGTATTGAAGGTGCAGGCGATACACTCTGTCATCGCGAAGGCCTCAAGGACCGTCACACCGAAGCGTTGCTCGAACGCCTCCAACTGCTCTTTCGTTGATCCGCCGCCAACCGCAACCCGCAAAGTATGGCCTTCCGGCACATCCTTGCCCTTGAGCAGGATGGGCAGGATTGCCCCGACATAGCATAGATAGGTCGCGTTCGAAGCTTGGACGTCGTTCCAGAAGCGGGAGGCCGAGAAACTCGGCGCAAGCGCGAACGCGCCTCCAGTGTGCAGAAGGATTGAGAAGATATAGATGGCATCGATGTGAAACATGGGCGTTACGTATAGCCATCGATCGTCAACTCCAATATCCAGCAACTCAACGTGGCGCTGCCCGGTATAGACCTCGTAGCCGTGCGACAGCTCTACAGCCTTGGACCAGCCGGACGTGCCGGACGTAAACAGAACGCGGCAGACATCTTGCCCTTGAATGTCTGGCTTGGGCCGGTTCTCCCAGCGTGCGCTCGAGCCCGTGATCGCGGCATGGCCTGCCTCGCCGATTATCTCTGCCTCATTCAAGTCGTATCCACATTCCCGGAGGTTGCTGCGGAACTCATCCGCGACAATGATTGCGGATGGCTGCGCGATCGTGAGCATGTGGCGCAAGACAACGTTCTTGTGAGCGCCATTGACTGCGACCTCCACCAAGCCGGCACAAGAGAGCGCGTACCGTAGGATCAGATGGTCAAGGCTGTTGCCGAGCATGCAGGCGACCCTGCTGCGTGGAGCAAAGCGACGCGCGAGCACAAGGGCAGCGCCCGCGACGCGCTCCAGGAACTCGCCGTAGGGAACGGTGGCCTGAGGATCGGTCGTGACGACAATCGGCCGGTTTGCTCCGAGCAGAAGCGATCGATCGAGCAGGTTGGGCACGGTCCGCTTTGCAAGCTCCTGCAAAACTAGAGCGGATCGATGACAGGGGCACATCGTAATGGCCTTCACCTAGCCAATGCCACACCGGCGTGCAACCGACAAGCGCCAGCTCTTTCGGTTCAATTTAGTCCACGATCGAAGGCTAACTGCGATCAAGCGAATTGTCGACCCAGTGAACGCTTGCCGGAGTCCTGACCACAGACATCGTGACAGCGCTAGGCCGCCGAAGTCAATGAAGCAGAGTCGTCGCGGCTGAACAGAGCACCGGAATTGCCTAGAGCTCTTCCGCACCTACGACGCGTACCACTTCATTGAGGCCGGCTATCGGACGTAGACCGGACCTGTTGTCGATGCGCAGATACCGCCGCTCGTGGCACATTTCGGTCGCACCAAGATCGGCAGCAGATGTCGGCTATCGAGGGTGGAGCCGCCCTATCGCCGAAAAGGGCCTAGAGCCCAAGTGAAACTCGCAATGCACTAAGCCACAGCTCATTGGTCAGCTATCCATCCTCGTCATTCCAGCGCAATCATGACGGCCAATGCCTCGCCATTGAGTGGCTTCGCTCCATGACCCTTGCCAACAGTGTCCTCCATCAACAGGCAATCTCCTGGGCGAAAGTGCCTCCTATCCCCTTTGCTCGTCCGACCTTCGACTTCGCCAGCCAGGACAACAAACAGTTGGCGCCGCGGTGAGGGATGGGCGGCATCATTCCAATCGGCCGGGAACCGGAGCCAGGAAAGTCGCGTCGCTCTAATCGGGTCTGAAAGCTGTAGTGCGGGCGCAGGCGGCGCACATTGTACATCGTGCATAGGAAACTCGATATCTTCGAAATAGGTCTCGCCGTGCTCATCCGCAAACAAACGGGTGCAATTTGCAGGCTTGATCATAGCTATTCCCATCGATCAGTTGTCCTTTGAGATTGTACGGCAGTCATCCTCCCGCGCAACTATCGACTAAGTTGGCTATGGAACCATC
>DASTBJ010000408.1:0-9280 GCA_035712125.1 Terriglobia bacterium | reverse complement strand
GTCGGATGCCACCGTCGCAAGCAGCGCCACCAGATTCGCTTCGCCTTCGTTGGCGATGCCCCGGACGTGGGCGATCTCGTGCGACATGAGAAAGGGCAGCTCGAATGGATAAGGCCCCTTCACGACCAGCGGCTCATGCCCAAACGGATTGAACATACCGTCAATTCCGGCGCCCGCGTACCACGGAGCCAGCAGGAAGGAGCTTTTTACCCTCCAGGTCGTCGGCCAGTCGCGGCCGTCGACTTTGAAGACAACCCGTTCCACCCGGTCCATCGCCATTCTGTTGATGGTCGCCCGATCGAGCGGATCGGGTGACGCTGCTGCCCACAGCCGGTTGATCTCGCGTACTGCCATTTCCGAGAAGCGGTCGACGTCCGCCTGTTGTATCCCGCTGGTATCCAAACCCATGCGATCCGAAACGGGTGGACGGTGGTAGTTCAGTCCCCAGCTCCAGAAGAACCACAGATAGAGACCAGAAACAGTCCCCAGAAGAAGGCGCCATCGGCGGTGGTAGACGCTATAAATAAGGATGGCCAGACACGCAACGATCAGGAGGTCCAGCAAGCTGAACGGCACCAGATCGGCAATTGGACGAAAACTACGGGAAATCGTAGGAAAAACTCCGTGCGCATAGATTCTTTCCACCACGTCCGCCGGAAACAGCTGGAACCAGGAGGCAACAAAGGTTAAAGCCGCCAGGAAAAAAAGACCGAGGGCGAAGGATTTATGCTTGACCCTCGGAATGACCATGGGCTACCCTTCCCTCGTTGTCATAATTGTTTGCTTTTAAGTCCTTCTAAATTAGAGAGTTATAACTAGCTCGCCCTCGAAGGATTTTGGTCCACTGGAAAGAAATTTTAGGAGCTCCCAATGGCCAGAAAATTCTACACCTGCATCATCGTTCCTGACGCGAGCCAGCAGCTCCATAAGCTCCGCGTTCCTATCCAGGCGCTGTACGCCGTCGCCGGCGTAGGTCTTCTATCATTTTTTGTAGTCGTAGGCTTGGGATTCCATTACCTCGGGATGGCGTCGCGTATGGAAACGCTCCAGTCCCTGGAGGCGGAAAACGCAAAACTTAAGGTGGATACCCGACAACTCCGGTTAGCAACGACGCAGCTCAGCCGGCAGGTGGCGGCACTGGAGAGCGAAGCCGAAATCATCACCAAAGCCATCCAGGAAGACCCTCTTCTCCGAAGGCTCGGCGGCACGCCTGCCGGCGGTTCGACCACCAACGTTCCGACAGCCGAACTTGAAACCGGGAACCTGGACGCCTTACAGGCGCGGTTGGACGATCTGGACAAGGAACTCGACCTACTGGACGCAAAGACTAAACACATACGGTCCACCCCGACAGTCTGGCCGCTGGCCGGGGTGATCGGTAGCCATTATGGCAACCGGCTGGACCCGTTTACGGGTGACGCCGACGTTCACCTTGGAGTCGACATCGTCGCCGGCAAGGGAACCCCGGTGAAAGCCACCGCCGACGGCATCGTTCGGGTTGCCCAGCGGCGCGCGCAGTACGGCAACCTGGTCGTCCTCGAGCATCCCGACGGATTCACCACCCGCTACGGACACCTTTCAGGATTCAAGGTCGCCCAGGGGCAGACGGTTCGAAAGCACGACGTCATCGGTTACGTCGGAATGACCGGAAGAGCGACCGCTCCTCACCTCCACTACGAAGTCCGGCTGAGAGACAAAGCGGTCAATCCCAGACCCTATCTCCGGTAGAAATACGGGAATCAGAGGGGGTCCCCCCCTGCGCCGTCTAAAGAAGAAATCTGAAATCGGACGAACGGAAAGCTCAAATCCGAAAATTCGAAACCGCAAATCGGACTGGCGCAGCTGGATGGACAGTCCGATCTAAGATTTTGAATTTTCGGATTTGAGCTTTCCGTTCGTCCGATTTCAGATTTCTTCTTTCCCCAACCTGCTCAAGAGCCTGACCCCGGATTTGTCCGATTTCAGATTGCCTTAGACCCCCTGGGACACTACCGGCGATTGAAGTCCCCAAACTTCTTCGTTACACTCCTGTATGCTCGAAGGTTTGCTGCAGAAGATCGTAGGGTCCCGCTCCGAACGAGAAATCAAAAAAATCCAGCCGCTGGTCGATAGCATCAACGCTCTCGAATCGCGGGTATCCGCCCTTTCGGACGCCGATCTTCAGGCGAAGACGGCGGAGTTCAAGCAACGTCTGGAAAACGGGGCCTCACTGGACGACATCCTTCCCGAAGCGTTCGCAGTAGCCCGTGAGGCAGGCAAGCGCATCCTGAACATGAGGCACTTTGACGTGCAGCTCATCGGAGGGTACGTCTTGCATCAGGGCAAGATTGCCGAAATGAAGACCGGAGAAGGAAAGACGCTGGTCGCCACGCTGCCCGGCTACCTGAATGCCCTTCAGGGGAAGGGTGTTCATGTCGTCACTGTTAACGACTACCTCGCCCGGCGCGATGCCGAGTGGATGGGGCGCCTGTACAAGTTTCTCGGATTGAGCGTGGGTGTCATTCGGCACGGGCTGAATGACGGCGAGCGTTATGAGTCGTATCACTCCGACATTACCTACGGCACCAATAACGAATTCGGTTTCGACTATCTGCGCGACAACATGAAATTCGATGTCGCGAACTGCGTTCAGCGCGAACATCACTACGCAATCGTCGACGAAGTCGACTCCATCCTCATCGATGAAGCCCGCACGCCGCTCATCATCTCGGGCCCGAGCGAAGAATCCACAGACAAGTACTACCGCATCGACAAGATCGTCCCGAGACTTCGGCGGGACATCGACTATCAGGTGGATGAGAAGCACCGCACGGTCACCCTGACCGAGGAAGGTGTTGCCCGCTCCGAGGACCTGCTGGGCGTCGACAACCTGTACGACCCGTCCAACATGGAGATCCTTCATCACGTCAACCAGGGTCTGCGTGCCCACACGCTTTACAAGCGCGACGGCGAGTACGTTGTTAAGGATGGTGAAGTCATTATCGTCGACGAGTTCACGGGGCGTCTGATGCCGGGCCGCCGCTGGAGCGACGGGCTCCACCAGGCGGTAGAAGCAAAGGAAGGACTGAGGATACAGCAGGAAAACCAGACACTCGCCACAATCACCTTCCAGAACTACTTCCGAATGTACAAGAAGCTGGCGGGGATGACCGGAACCGCCGAAACGGAGGCCGAGGAGTTCGGTAAGATCTATAAGCTCGACGTACTTCCCATCCCCACAAACCGCACCCTGCGCCGTGTCGAAAACTCCGATGTCATCTATCGAACCGAACGCGAAAAATTCGAAGCCGTGGTGAAGGAAATCCGGCAGTGCAACGAGAAAGGTCAACCCGTTCTCGTGGGTACCATCACCATCGATCGATCGGAGAAACTCAGCGCGATGCTGAAGCGTGCCGGCATCAAGCACGTCGTCCTGAATGCCAAGTACCACGAGAAGGAAGCGGAAATTGTGGCGCAGGCGGGACGCAAAGGCGCCGTAACGATCGCAACCAACATGGCCGGCCGCGGAACCGACATCCTTCTCGGCGGGAACCCGGACTTCCTCGCGCGAGACATCCTCCGTCGACGCGAAATTGATCCCGCGCAGGCAACGCCTGAGCAGTGGAGGGAAGCCCTAGCTCAGGTCAAGCCCGATATTGACAAGGAGCACGAAGAAGTTGTCGCCGCAGGCGGCTTGCACATCATCGGCACAGAGAGACACGAAGCACGGCGCATCGACAATCAGCTGCGCGGACGTTCGGGCCGCCAGGGTGATCCGGGTTCGTCCCGCTTCTACGTGTCACTGGAAGACGACCTCATGCGCATCTTTGCGGCGGACCGAATTTCCGGAATCATGCAGCGGCTGGGCATGGAAGAAGGAGTCCCCATCGAGTCCCGCCTCGTCTCCCGGCAGATTGAAAGCGCGCAGAAGCGCGTGGAAGGTCAGAACTTCGGGTACCGCAAACACGTCCTCGAATACGACGATGTCATGAACAAGCAGCGCGAAGCCGTTTATGGACTTCGCCGCCAACTGCTCACTGGAGAGGATCAGAAGGGATATCTGATGGGTATTGCGGACGAAATCATGGCGAGCCTCGTTCAGCAGCATGCCAGCGAAGAGGTCAATCCCAGTGAATGGGATATCGAAGCCCTGACGCGAAGCGTTGGCCAGCAGTTCGGGTTCGATTTGCGGGCTGAGGGAATCGATACGGAAAGCCTGGGCTCGAAGGAAATGGAAGATGCGCTTGTCGAGAAGGCCCATGAGCTGTACGACCAGAAAGAAGCCATCATCAGCGCTCCCGCGATGCGCTTTCATGAGCGGATGATCATGCTGCAGATCGTCGATTCTCACTGGAAGGACCATCTGCTGGCGATGGATCACCTGAAGGAAGGCATTGGCCTGCGCGGTTATGGCCAGCGCGACCCTCTGGTGGAATACAAGAAGGAGTCGTTCACGTTGTTCGAAGATCTGATGTCGCGTATCGAAGAGGATACGATTCGCTTCCTCTTCCTCCTTCAGCCGGTGAACGAGCAGAAGCAGGCCGAAGAGATGGAGCGGAGGCAGAAGCGGCAGCAGATGATGTTGAACCAGCAGCAATCGGCAGCCTCAGGAGGTACAGGCACCTCGCAGGTGAAGCGCGAGGCGCCAAAGGTTGGACGCAACGATCCCTGCCCGTGCGGCAGCGGAAAAAAATATAAAAAATGCTGTGGGGTGAATGCTTGACGGACACAAAGATTGCCGGAGACGCTCTCACGTTTGACGACGTTCTGATCGTTCCCATGAAGTCGGACGTCCTGCCCACCGAAGTCAGCACGTCAACGCGGCTGACAAACCGCATTGAACTCAAAGTTCCAATCCTCAGCGCCGCCATGGACACCGTCACAGAATCACGCCTCGCCATTGCTCTCGCACAGCAAGGCGGGCTGGGGATTATCCACAAGAACCTGTCGATCGAGAGACAGGCCGCCGAAGTCGACAAGGTAAAGCGGTCGGAAAGCGGCATGATCGTGGATCCGATTACCATGTCGCCCGACCAGAAGATTCAGGACGCCGTTGAACTGATGGCGCACTACAAGATCTCGGGTGTGCCCATCACCGAAAAGGGCCGGCTCGTGGGAATCCTGACGAATCGCGATCTGCGGTTCGAAACGCGGTTTCAACTACCGATTCGCGATGTAATGACCAAGGATGAACTGGTCACCGTACCGGTAGGTACAACTCTCGAAGAAGCGCAGCGCATCCTCCACAAACATCGCATCGAGAAGCTTCTGGTGGTTGACGAAAACAGAAATCTCAAGGGTCTCATCACGGTGAAAGACATCACCAAGAAGATCAAATATCCGATGTCAGCCAAGGACCCCCAGGGCCGTCTCCGCGCGGGCGCTGCGATCGGGGCCAGCGGAGACTTTCTTGAACGAACGGCCGAGCTGGTACGGATGAAAGTGGATGTGGTCGCGATCGATACTGCGCATGGACATTCGTCACGTGTGCTGGATGCGATAAAAGCCGTGAAGAGCAAGTTTCCCGAGCTGAACCTTATCGTCGGCAACATCGCGACGGAAGAAGCCGCGCGCGATTTGATCGCTGCGGGGGCGGATGCGATCAAGGTCGGTATCGGACCCGGATCGATCTGCACGACACGAGTCGTCAGCGGCGCCGGTATGCCGCAGATCACCGCGATTATGGCGTGCGCGAAAGCATCGCGGCCGGCCAATGTTCCGCTGATCGCCGATGGCGGCATCAAGTTTTCAGGCGATATTACGAAAGCGCTCGCGGCCGGCGCGGATTCGGTGATGATTGGGTCGCTGTTTGCCGGCACCGACGAGAGCCCTGGCGAGACGATTCTTTACCAGGGCCGAACGTTCAAGTCCTATCGCGGCATGGGCTCCATTGGCGCGATGAAGGAAGGCAGCCGGGATCGATACGGACAGGATCAGGAAATGCCGGGGAAGCTGGTGCCGGAAGGAATTGAAGGTCGCGTTCCCTATAAGGGAGAGGTCGCCGCAATGGTGACGCAACTCGTCGGTGGACTGCGGTCGGGAATGGGTTACTGCGGAGTGCGCACGATTGCGGATCTTCAAACGCGGACGCGGTTTATGAAGATTACCGAAGCGTCGCTGCGTGAAGGGCACGTCCACGACGTTTTCATTACGAAGGAATCGCCGAACTATCAGTTGGGAGATTCGTAGGCATTAGCTGAGAAATTGTTGCTTACTTCATCCCGCTGAACTTCGCCTGCAGCGCCTGAATCATCTCTTCCATTGTCAACGCCGGCGCCGGCGTCGTCCGCTCTACCTGGGGCTTTTGCGGGCGTGGCGGACGCGGCTTGCCTTCAGCCGGACGCGGCGCACCCTCCGGACGGCTCTTCTGAGGCCGCGCGTCGCGCATGGGCCTACGCTCGGGTCCCGGTCTCCCATCCTGAGGGCGCGGAGTTCCCGGCGCTGCGGCCGCAACCGCGGGACGCGGCTCCGGCTTACCTTTCTTCCGTCTAGGCGGACGCGGCGGCTTCGGCAGCAGCGCTTTCATGGAAAGGCTGATGCGCTTCATCCCCTGATCCACGCCGATCACCTTCACCTTTACTATGTCGCCCACCTTCACCGCTTCGCGCGCGTCCTGGATGTACTTATGCGAAAGCTCGGAGATGTGCACCAGGCCATCCTGATGAACGCCGAGATCCACGAAGGCTCCGAAGTTCGTCACGTTGGTCACGCGCCCTTCGAGTTCCATACCTTCCTGAAGGTCGACAACCTCCTTCACGTCATCGCGGAATTTCGGAGCCACGAACTTGTCGCGCGGGTCACGGCCAGGCCGCAGCAGTTCCTCCCGGATATCCGCGAGAGTGAACCTGCCGGCTTCGGCTTCGAGCGATCGGAAATCCGCGGAATTTACGCGATCGGCATGACCGATCAATTCATCCAGGGAAACCTTCAGCGACGCGGCAATCTTTTCAACGATCCCATAGGACTCCGGATGGACTCCTGTACGGTCGAGAGGATTATCGCCATCCTTGATTCGCAGAAACCCCGCCGCCTGTTCGAAGGTCTTGTCCCCAAATCCCTCGATCTCTTTCAACTGCTGCCGTGATCGGAAGCTGCCGGCTTCCTGTCTCTTCGTGATGATGTTCAGGGCCAGCTTCGAATTAATTCCGGAGATGTATTTAAGAAGATCTTCGGAGGCTGTATTCAGATCCACGCCGACGCGGTTCACGCAGGAGCCCACGGCGCCTTCAAGGCTCTTCTTCAACTTCTTCTGATCCACGTCGTGCTGGTACTGGCCAACCCCAATCGATCGTGGCTCGATCTTTACCAGCTCTGCGAGCGGGTCCTGCAGCCGGCGCGCGATCGAGATTGCCCCGCGAATAATAACGTCCAGCTCCGGGAACTCCTCGCGCGCTCGCTTCGACGCCGAATAAACCGAAGCGCCCGCCTCGTTAACAACGACAACGAAGCAATCGAGTGCGTTCTTCTGAACGACTCCGCGCACGAAACTCTCCGCTTCTCTGGAGAATGTCCCGTTTCCAATCGTGATGGCACGTACACCATGCTTCTGGACGAGATCGGCCAGAATCTTTTCCGCGCCTTCCAGGTCCTTGTTGGGATCCGATAGTTTGAGCAGTTCACTCTCGACGTATTTGCCGGACTGATCGACAACGGCAAGCTTGCAACCCGTTCGAATTCCAGGATCAATGCCAATCACGCCGATCGGACCCGCCGGAGGAGACAGCAACAGGGTGCGAAGGTTATCTTCGAACACCTTTATCGCTTCTTCCTCTGCCCGATCCTTAAGGATTCCGCGCGCTTCGTTGCGGATCGAAGGCAGCATCAGCCTTTCGAATCCGTCGCGGACCGCCCGCTCGAGAAATGGCGCGAACTGAGAGTTGTTGTCGCGAATCACCACCGGCAGCATCATCGAAATGAACTTTTCAACGTCGGTCTCAATCGAGTAGCTGAGGATGTTTTCGCGAGTGCCGCGGCGGATCGCCAGGATGCGGTGCGAAGGAATCTTGGGCACCGTCTCTTCGAACTTGTAGTACATCTCGTACTTGGTCTTCTCACCTTCTTTTCCAGGCACGACCGTCGCGCGAACGACACCCTCGAGCATCAGCCTGTCTCGAAGCTGTTTGCGGAAACCTGGATTCTCCGAAATGCGCTCGGCAAGAATGTGGAGCGCTCCGTCGATTGCCTCTTCGACGCTGTCGATGCGACGCTTGACGGCAGGTTTTGCGGGAGCTGCGGGCCTGGGTTGGATTTGAGGCTTCGCTTCCTCGACAGGCTTTGCCGGTGTCTCAGCAGCAGCAGATTCTTCAGGCGCGGCCGCGGCTTCGGCAACGGGTTCGGTGGAAGTCGGTTCTGCTGTTACCTCCCCGGCGTTTTCCTCTCGGGGAGGCTCCGCAGGCGTTTCTGAAACGACCGTCGCTTCGGTTTCGGCCGGCACTGTGACTTCAGCCGGAGTTTCGGCTTCAGCAGGCGCGACAGCTTCAACCGGCGTTTCAATCTTTGGCTCCGGCGGGCTCACGAATCGCTCCGCATAGACACCGACCGGCTCGCTCCCCGTTTGTTCCCAGATATAGTCGGCCAGCGGACCAAGCCCCAGGCGCAGCGCTTCTCCCGCCTTTGTTCTCCGTTTTGGCCTGAAGGGAAGGTAGAGATCCTCGAGTTCGCCTTTGCTGAAACAGCCGTGAATCTTTTCCCGAATCTCGTCTGTAAGTTTTCCCTGCGACTCAATCGAAGACAGGATCGCCTGACGTCGCTGCTCCAACGCGGTGTAATAGAGCCGGCATTCGTCGATATCCTGAATCTTGACCTCGTCGAGGTTCCCGGTTGCTTCCTTTCGATAACGTGCAATGAAAGGCACCGTGGCTCCACCTTCGAGCAGCGACACCGTCGCTTCAACGCGAGACACGGATGCGCCAACTTCCTTGCTGATTCGGAAAAGAGTCTCGGTGGTCAACATGACGAGAGGAAGAATTATTCCATAAAAGAAGGCAGGAATGGCAAGGCTACTTTCATCTCACATTTCTGTAGCCGCGCGCCTCGTTGTCCAGCCAATCGTCGATGCGCAGCTTTAGTCTTGTATAGCGGCTTGATTGCGGGGAGATCCCGATAAAATCGGTCCTCGGCCGCCCGGTCCTCTCCACTTCCTCGACATAGCTGTACTGTTTTTGTAACACGTCGAGAAGAGCCCTGCTGATCTCGTTTGTACGTCCGCTGAACGCCGGCGAATCCTGCAAGGCATCGATTGCCCGGCCCAGATCCTCGCGGACCTGGGGCAGTTGCCGATAGTTCCCCGTATCCAGCACTT
>DASTBJ010000407.1:0-4023 GCA_035712125.1 Terriglobia bacterium | reverse complement strand
GTATGGCGATTTGATGTGAAGAAAGCCAGGAAGTTTGCCCCCGAACATCGGCCAGAAAATCGGTAGTCCAGTGGCACTCATCGCCGCCATCGTCACGCCGTGATACGCAAATTCGCGACTAATGATCTTGGTCTTCTCCGGTTTTCCCTGTGTGATCCAGAAAAAGCGCGCTGTTTTGAACGCGGTTTCGTTGGACTCTCCGCCGCCGGCGGTAAAGAAGAAGTGGTTGATGGAGGGATAGGCCAGCGCCGCCAGCTTCTCGGCCAGTTGGACTGCTGGTACGTTAGTCGCTCCAACGTACCCGGAAACGAATGCCAACTGCTCCATTTGCCGAGCGCCGGCAGCGGCGAGATCCTTGCGTCCGTGGCCCAGGCTGACGTTCCAGAGGCCGGAGAGCCCGTCGATGTATTGCTTACCGCCGGCTTCATAGAGAATGGCGCCTTCGCCCTTCACCCAGACAAAGGGATCCTTCTGATCCACGGGATGAAACAGGGGGTGCACCAGGTGAGCGTAATCCGCCGCTTTGATCTTCTCGATGTCGATCGCATTAGTCGTCATAAATTCTCCAATTCAAAACCTAAAACGGTAACACAACTTGCCAGGGGCTTGCGCCATTGGCGTCTTGAGTCGGGGCGCGCAGGCTAGCTGCTGGCGCTCGAGTAGAACCGGATCGCGTAGTTCCAGAACCGGGACGACGCATAAAAGAGAATTGCTGCAATCGCGACGGATCCAAACACGTAGTAAAGCGAGAGTTTCCCGAGCAGGGTTGCCGCGGGAAAGGTAGTCAGGAAGGCAACAGGCACGATATACGTCAGAACAAACCGCAACCATCGGCTGTAGACCGTGACCGGGAACCGGCCCGTCTCGTAAAACGCATAGAAGATTTCACCGAAGTTCTCCATACGAACAAACCAGAAGGCCAGGCTCGTCGCCATCAGCCAGATGGAGTACATCGTGATCATTCCCGCCGGAATCATGATGATAAACGTCAAGATCTGCATGAACGTCGGCACGTGTCCCATCCGATAAAGACCTGCGGCAATCAGCCCAAAGCCAATCATCACGTCCGACAGGCGCATGAGATTGCACGCGGTCAGCGTAGCGAGCACCTGTCCATTCGCGGGCTTTACAAGAACGAAATCGAGTGTCCCCTTGCGGATATGGTCGGTCACCTGCCCGATGTTTGGCGCGAGAATGGTTTCCTGAAGTCCAATGAAGACGTCGTACAAGCCGACGACCAGCAATGCCTCGTCAAACGACCAGCCGCCAAGATCCGGAGAATGATAGAAGAAGACCCCTAACAGGCTGACAACCCATAGCGGCCAAAGCAGACTCAGGAAGAGACTGGAAGCGAAGTTCGCCCGATATTCCATCTGCGACAAAAACGCCGCACGGTAATAAATGGCGAGGACCTTCAGATGCCGGATCATGGCTAGGCGCCCACGGCACTGTAGTGCCGAAGTCCGCGGCGCCAGACCCAGCGGTTTATGCCATACATGGCTGCCACCCACACCCACTGGATCGCAATTCCCTGCAGGATCTCTGCCCCTGACAGCCGGCCCATCAGCAACTCGACGGGAAATGACATCGTGTAACGAAACGGAAGATACCAGAGAAACTCGCGAATTCCGGGCGGGAACAAATCCAGCGGGATCAGATAGCCGGACGCCAGGGAATAGGTAAAGAACCACGCATCGTTGACGCTCAACGAGCGCGTTATCCAAAAGCCCATCAGTCCGATCGTGTATTGCATAAGAAAAAGGATCAGCAGGGCGCCCGCAAGCGAAACGACAAAGACAGCGATATTCAAAGGATCTACGGCCCAGGTCAGTCCCGGAAGGAAGACCAGTGCAACGATTGAGGCCGGTCCCAGTATCAGGACCCGAAACGGCTTCGACGAGCACGCATAGGCAAGGTAATGAACTATCGGGTCCATGGGTTTCAGCAGGCGAAACGAGAGCGCACCAAGCCGCATTTCGCTATCCATCTCCCAGATGAACCACATCCCTGTAAAGTTGCGGACCACCAGCGCTGCCAGGTAGTAGGAAATGAAGGTCGAACGGTCGTAACCCTGCACGGCGCCCTTTTCGGCGATAGAAAGCCAGACGGCGAGCATGATGAGCGGCAGGACGATCGTCAGCATCCAGATGAGAACCATCACCCGATACTCGATGATGAGGTTCCAGGAAGCCCGGAACTCCGCAAGGAACTTCTTCATTTCGACAGCAGTCTCTCCGTGAAAATGCGACCGATGATTTCTTCAACTTCCGGATCTTCGATGGTGACGTCCTCTATTGCCAGCAGTTGAAACAGCTGGGCGGCAACGGCTGATGTTCGTTCCCTGGGCACAGCGAGAGTCGCCTTGAACGCTTCGACCGAGCGCAATTCTCCGAAACGGGAAAGATCTGCCGCGCCTATCGGCTGATGCGTGACCAGACGGATGTACTTTACCGGTGAGATCCGCTCCACGAGAGCTTCCAGATCCCCGTCATAAACAAGGTGCCCATGATCGATAACAAAGACCCGCTTGCAGAGTGCCACGACATCCGCCATATAGTGACTGGTCAGAAGAATGGTCGCCCCATGCCGCCGGTTGTACTCCAGGAGGAAATCGCGCACACGGGCTTGCATCGTGACATCGAGGCCAATCGTGGGTTCATCGAGGAATAACACACGCGGTCGATGGAGCAGCGCGGCGGCCAGTTCACACTTCATTCGTTCTCCAAGGGAGAGCTTGCGAACCTGTTTATTCAATACGCCGCCGAGGTCCAGGAGTTCGGTCAGCTCCTTCATGGAATCGAGGTAGTCGCTGTGCGATATCTCATAAACTGCGCGGTTTACGAGGAATGACTCGCTGGCCGGAAGGTCCCAGATCAACTGGTTTTTCTGTCCCATGACGAGCGTTATCTGGCGCAGAAATTCCGGTTTTCGATCAAACGATCGAAAGCCACAAACGCTGACTTCGCCGCTGGTTGGAAAAAGAAGTCCCGAAAGGACCTTCAGCGCCGTCGTCTTCCCTGCTCCATTAGGTCCAAGAAACCCGACAATCTCTCCCTCGCGGATATCGAACGACACGTCCTCGACGGCCCGTACGGTTTCGTATGTCCGTGAGACGAATGCCCTCAGCGAACCCCAGAAGCCCGGTTCCTTCTGGTGCACCTCGTAGAATTTCGACAATTGCTTTACGGATATCTGGAATTTCATGGCCGTGCAGTAGCTTGGACCATCAATATACACCGGCACTTCTGAGCCGTCGGATTGCACCGCGACGGTATTGCGTCTAAGGTCACGGTGTTATAGAGTGCGACTCACCCGATCAAAGGAGTCAACCCATGAAAACCCGTGTGGCCTTAACGCTCTCGATTGCTCTTATTTTCGGGCTGGTTTCGGTCGCCAATGCACAGTTGAAAGCCGGCAGCCCAGAAGACGAGGCGTTTAAAAAGATTGAAGCGGAGAAAAATCCTGACGCCAGGCTGGCTCTGCTGCTCGATTTCGAGAAACAGTTCGCGACTACCAACGGAAAAACGCTGGCATCCATTTACCTGATGACGATGGATATCTATTCGGCGAAGAACAACAACGCCAAGACTTCCGAATATGGTGATAAGGCGATCGCCAAGGATCCCGACAATGTGTCCGCGCTGCTGCGCGTCAGCCGCAACTATTCAGCCGAGAAGACGAATCTAGCCAGAGCGGTGGAGTATGCTGAAAAAGCGAAGACGTTGATAGGCACCATGCGCTCACAACCTGCACCCACCGGTCAGTCCGAGGCTGACTGGAAGAAGTGGCTGGACGACAACGCGACGTCCGCAGACCAGTACGCGCAGTATGCGAAGATGCTTCAGAGTCTTCAGAGATAGGTAACCGCAAAATGCGCGCCCTTTCCTGGGGGCGCGCACGGGCTCAATCCTCTTCTTCCCGCAGTTTTGCGAGCACCGAGAAATCCTCGAGGGTCGTGGTGTCGCCAACCGTCGTCGCTCCCGATGCAAGATCACGCAGCAAACGTCGCATGATCTTTCCGCT
>DASTBJ010000406.1:0-9131 GCA_035712125.1 Terriglobia bacterium | reverse complement strand
TTATGAAGCGTTTACTTCTGGTCAGCATTTTGCTGGGGAGCGTGATGTTTGGGGCACAGGCGCCTCCGAATCCCACACGAGCCCAGGTCGTTCAGATGATGAAAGACATCTCGAACTGGGGGCGTTGGGGAAAGGACGACGAACTCGGCACGTTCAATCTCATTACGCCTGAGAAGCGCCGTCAGGCAGCGCGCCTCGTTCGCGAAGGCATTTCAGTATCGCTGGCGCACACGCTGGAAAAGGAAGTGTTCCCCGACAATCCGACTCCGTTCAAACAGGAGTTTCTGATGGGGACGGATGGAAAAATGCGGGCGGGAGCGGCGATGGACGTCATCAGTTCGACCTACCATGCCACGACCACGACACACATGGATTCGCTCTGTCACTACATCTTCGAAGGGAAGACCTACAACGGCTGGGAAATCGAGAAGTACCATCAGGCCTCACCGACGCGCCCGGGATTTGGAGAAGGGCCGGGCTGCATGAAAAACAGCATCCTGGGTTTCAAGGATGGTTTGCTCACCCGCGGCATTCTTGTCGACATTCCACTGATGAAGGGGGTGAAGTATCTCGAACCGGGCACTGCAGTCACCGTGGCCGATCTGGAAGCGTGGGAGAAGTATGCCGGACTGAAGATCGGCAGCGGCGATGCGCTATTCCTTCGCACCGGACGCTTCTTGCGCCGTGCCGAAAGAGGACCGTGGCCCGCAGCGACGCAGAGCGCCGGATTCCACGTTTCGGTCATGCCGTGGATGAAGCAGCGGGATGTCGGGTTGTTGAGCAGCGACTCGGTGGAAGACGTGCAGCCTTCGAACATCGAAGGATTCCCCCGACCGATTCACATGGTCGCTATCAATGCTCTCGGCATGCCGTTGATCGACGTCGCGGATCTTGAAGAAGTCGCCAAAGTGGCCGCACGCCTGAAACGATGGGAATTCATGCTGACGGTGACGGCACTGCCCGCTCCTGGCGGGTCAGGCTCGCCGGTGAATCCAACGGCGACATTCTGACGGCCGGCAGCGGCCCGGCCTTCGGCTTACTTCATCGCGCGCAGAGTGATCTTCTGGACGCGCCAACTCGCCATCTCGCCCACCAGCAGTTCGTTCTCGTTGCGGCAGTCGAGCGAGTTCACGAGACTGAACTCTTTGGCCATACGGCCCGCCGATCCGAATTTGCCGATCACTTTGCCGTCAAGGCCGACCTTGTAAATCGCCGCATCGACCATGCCATCCGGGTCCCCGGAGTGAGCACTATAAAGGTATTGGGTTGCGCCGCGCGTCATGCACAGGGCCTGCGGCGTTCCGATGCCGGTGATCTGGGATTTGAAGGCGCCTTCGGAATCAAAGACCTGAATACGTTTGTTCCCTGCATCGGCGACGTAGACGTTACCTTGCGCATCGATGGCAATGGACCGGACACCGCTGAACTGTCCATTCTCCGCGCCCGTCTGGCCCCAGGACTTGAGGAACTTGCCGTCTTTGTCGAACTTCGCGATGCGGTTGTTGGTGCCGATGCCGTCGGCGATGTAGATATTCCCGGCGCGGTCCCACGCGACATCGGTGGGACGGTTGAACGAGGATCCCTGTGCGCCGGCTCCGGTGCCGCGCCCGCCGATAGCGCCTCGGGCTGCCGCCTGCGGCGCTGCGGGCAGAACCGCCGCTGCGGGGGGTGTGGCTGCAGGGGGCGCAGCAGCACCGCCCCGCGGTGCGGCGGGTCGCACGCTCATCGTCTCTGGCTTTCGGCCGAGCACCAACACGACGCGTCCGGCCGTGTCGAACTTCACGACCTGGTTGGCTCCGGCGTCGATCGTCCAGATGTTGTCCTGCGGATCGATCCGCAAACCCTGCGCCGCGTTGAAACCGTACAGATCCTGGCCCAGTTCTCTGACAAATGCGCCGTTTGAACTGAACTCGAACAGGCGCGAACCGGCGCGATAGAACGTACGCGAATCGCCCAGAGAGGCCCAGGGGTCCCCAGTCCGCGTGTACACAAGGATGTTGCCCCTGGAATTGGCTGCCACTCCCGCCACTTCGCCAAGGAATGTGTTCGCCGGCATCTTCAACAGGTCAGCGTTGGCCTCAAACGCAATTTCAGAGACGGTTGTCTGAGCGGCCAGCGTGATCGTCAGTACGAGGGCCGCCATTCCCAAACCGATCGTCACAACGTTCTTCATCGCGATCTCCTATTGCCCGCTCGGTTTTGCCGCCTGCGGCTTCAAAATGATCTTCTGCGATCTCCAGTTGTTGATCTCCGCAGTGTAAATGACGTCCGGATTGCGACAGTCCATCTGGTGGGTGGTCGCGAACTCGCCCAGCGCTTTACCAGCTGTGCCGAACTTGCCAACGATCTTGCCGTCGAGTTCCATCTTGTAGATTTCCCCCGTGGTGCTGACCGACGCAGCAGGCGCGCTGTCCGGCCATGAGTTCGACACATACAGATACTGGTGTGGCCCACCCGACACGCACACGGCCCAGGGAGATCCGACGTTGTTGTAGATGGCCTTGAAATTCAAATCATTGTCCCAGACCTGCACACGAGCGTTGGACCGATCGCCGATGTAGATATTGCCGGCCGCATCGGCAGCGATCGTGTGGGGCAGGTTCAGTTGACCGGGGGCATTGCCCCGCGTGCCTGCCGACTTCACGAAACGGCCGTTCTTGTCATACTTCGCGACACGGGCGTCGTCGTATCCGTCCGCGACGAAGATATTGCCCTGCCGATCGAAGGCGACATCGGTCGGGCGCCCGAACTCATAGGGCTTGTTGGCATAGGTGGCGCCGCCACCTCCCGGCATGTTCGTGAGTTGCTGGAGCGGATCGGGCCGTCGTCCGATCGTCAGAAGAATCTTCGTGCCCTCGGGATTGAACTTGATGACCATGTTCGTTCCCTCATCGACAGCCCAGATGTTGTCCTGGGCGTCCACACGCACCGAATGGGCGAACGAGAAGCCATAGTTCCCGCGCCCAATCTCCTTGACGAAGGTCCCGTTAGCGTCGAACTCGTACAACCGGGTGTCGCCGCTGCGATGAAAGATGAAAATGTGCCCCCTGGAATTGGTGGCAATCCCCATGTTCTCGCCCATATAAACGCCGGGTGGGAGCTTGAAGAAACTCGGCACCGATTCGTGAGGAATGATCGGTACGTTCGTGGCCGTTGCGCGCTGCTGGGCGCCCAGTTGCAGGGCAATCGGAACGCCGCCGACAGCTGCGCTCACAACGCCCGCAAGCACAATAATAAGAAGACGCCTCATGTGAAGCCTCCTCGAAGCTGAAATGGATGCAGTCCTGCTGCGGAAACCCTGAAAAGTCGTCAGGGTAATCGCTCTGACGGGCGCATTCTAATACATTTCACTAGGACACTCTGAAGTATGAGCCGCCGCGCCACCGGGCCCACGGTTGACGGTTATACGACACCGATGTCGCCGGGCCAGACATTCGAATACACTGTGCCGGATATCTTCGGGCGTCCGTGGGCACAGATCTGGGAGCGATATCACGAGAAGGGCATGGAGCGGCCGAAGGAAAACGCAGCCGGTTCGGTATTTGAGCGACCGGATTTATCGAGGACGCGAATGACAACACACAACCACCTGACGTACCGGGTGCCGGCGGTGCTTGCCGGAGCCCTGTGCGTGTTCGTCGGCATCGCTCAGGCGCATCACTCTTTCGCGATGTATGACTCCAACAAGACCTATGTCATAACGGGCGTCGTCGTGCGCGTCGATCCCAACCCGAATCACCTGCAGATTTTCTTTGCTCCGCTGAACGATGCGCGCACTCAGGTTATTCGCGATAGTAAAAACGAGCCCGTCGTCTGGGCCCTCGAGATGGATTCCGCTGGCGCCGCCGCCCGCGATGGGATCACGGTCAACAATTTTCCGCGCGGCACGATCCTGAGCGTCGGGCTGCATCCGTTGCGCAACGGTCTGCCGGCCGGCGGCCGCGGGAAGAGCGGACTGTTCAAGTGCCCCGACGATACGCCGCCCGCGCCGGGCAAGCACTGCGATTCGGTAAAGGGTTCCACCTCGCACGGCCACGGCGCTCTTCCAAAGCCCACCGGTCCTGTGCCGATGCCGACGACCAGGTAACCCGTGCTTGCGGAAGTGTCAATTCGCCGGTTTGCGAAAGATCAGAAGAAACAGCGGTGACTGTGTAGGGCCTGTTCCCCAGGCTTTGTCCGCGCTGATGGATGTGAAGCCGGCCGCAGTCACTTCGCTGACGACCACATCGAGCGGCACGCCATGACCACCGCGGTTGGCTGGAACACCCTGGGGCACTTCGGTGTTAGGCCTGGGAGGAAAGTCGATAACCGCGAGATATCCGCCGGGCCTGAGCGCTGTCGCCATGCTCTTCAGAATGTCATTGGGCTGGGTCAGGTGATGGTACGCATCGCGAATCAGGATCGCGTTGCAGCAGGCCTCCGGCAGGTTCGTCGACCGCTCTGCTCCTTCAAGAACCGTAACATTCGTGAGGCCCTGGGTCTTCGCCGACTCCCGCATCGTGGCAATCTGCCGCTCGCCCAGATCCGTGGCGTAAACGCGTCCCGATGGACCGAGAACCTTTGCGAATGCCATTGTCCAGGCGCCGAAGCCGGCACCGACGTCCGCCACGGTCATTCCCGGCTTCAATTGAAGGAGCTCGACCAGTCGCGGCACCTCGCCGGCAGCTGTCTTCAGCTGCTCCTCCGTCAGTCCCTGTTGACCCTGTGCGAACACCGGCCTTGAAACGGCGAAGTTGAAAAGCAGAACCAGGGTAATAACAGTCGTTCTCGTTAGGTGCATGGTGTAACTCCGCGCGCATTCTATCACTCGCCAGCCAAGGGATCGCAGGTCTTGTCATTCGTGGCCATGCTGTCGCGCCGCCGTCAAGCAAGTCCGGCGGCCTGCCGGCCCATCGTCACCATCGTCAATTGGACACGGACCCTGCCGAAGAACTAACGTTCCGGCATCAGCGTCACCCGGACGTAGTTCTCCACATTGAAATATCGTGTGGCTGCGCTCTGAATGGACGCGGGAGTTATTGCCTTCACCGAGTCTGTATAGGTCCGCAATGTGGCGCCGGGTTGTTCCCCGCGCTGGTAGTCCGCAGATAATTGGTTCAGCCAGAAGCCGTTTTGACGAAGGTTGGTCTCGTAGGTTCGAAGTAAGGCTTCACGCGTGTCCGTGACTTCACTTTCGGCGGGTCCGTTCGCCTTCATTCTCTCAATTTCCTTGAAGATCGTTGCAACCAGCTCGTCTGTTCGTTCCGGAGCCGAGCCAAAACTGATCGTCAGCGAGTAACTCTCGTATGGACGCCAGGCGACGCCGGCTCCAACACCGACGCTGTAGGTCCCGCCCAGATCCTCTCGCAGCACATTGCGAAGTCGCGTTTGCAGCGTCATTGCCAGAGCCTGGATTCCGGTTCGTTCAGCCTGCTTCGCGTATTCGAAAGGCCCCGTGAAGGCGATGCGAGTCTGGCTTTGAGGCTCGACACCTTTCCGCACGGTTTCGGTGATCACGCCCTTGGGTGGTCGCGAACTGACATCTCGCCATGTTTCCTTGCGGCCGGTAGAAGGCAATGCACCCAGGTATCGTTCGACCGCGGGCCTCATGATCTCCAGATCCATGTCGCCAACAAAAATGAAGGTGTAATCGCCGGCATCCGCAAAACGATCCTTGTAGAAGGCGAATGACTTTTCGAGGTCCGTCTTCTCGAGTGTAGCGACCGTAGCCGGGCGTTCCCGAGGATGGTCCTGCGTGATGATCCGGTTGAAAGCATCGTTGAATGCTGTAGCAGGAGCCGCATCCCGGTTGATAAGAGCCCGCCGGTTCTGAGTATTGAATACTTCGAAGAACTCCTTATCCGCACGCGGCTCGGTGAACCTCATATAGATCAACTGGAACATCGTTTCCAGATCCCGCGTCGATGCATTTCCGGTCAAGCCCTCCTCGAGAGCTCCGATGAAAGGGCTGGCCGTTGCGACCTTGCCGGTAAGAACCTTCTGGAGATCGATGGCATTGAATTGTCCGAGGCCCCCGCCTGCGATAACAGCGACTGCGGTGCTTGCGGGGATGTAGTCCTCGTCGGTTGAAAGTGAAGTACCGCCAGGGCTGAAGGCGCGAAAGACAATCTGGTCCTTCTGGAAATCTGTTGGTTTCAGTACAACGCGTACGCCGTTTGCGAGTTTCCATTCGGTGACGTTGTTTTCGAGTTGGCGCGTCTCCACGATTTTCGATCCCGTGGGCAGGGAAGCGAGGAGCGTCTTATCCGCAACGTTATCCACGTACGGTTTGATCTCCTTCTTTTCGACGGCCTTGATGACATCCAGCAGGGCGATCTCAGTCGGCATTTTCATTCCCGCCTTTTCCGGCCCGGTGACCGCGACAACGCGGTCTGCGTCGCGAATCCATGTTCGGCCGACCTGGTTGACTTCATCGAGAGTTATCGTCGGCAGAAAGCGCTTATAAAGCTCGAATTCGTATTCGATATCCGGAATGGATTCGTCGTACAGAAACGCGCGAATGTACTCCGCCGCAAAGCTGGCGGATGTCCGGCTCTCGCGGCTGATATAGGAGCGCTCGACACCTCGCAAGACATCGGTTTTTTGGCGTTCAAGCTCGGAGGCCGTGAAACCGAAGCGGGCCACCCGCGACGCTTCCGTAAACAGGGTGTCCAGCCCCCGCTCGATGCCGTCCTCCGGTACACCCGCGCTCAGTGTGTACGCGCCCTTCGATCCGATAAGCCGGCCTTTGGAAGAGCCCGCTCCAAGAATCGCCGCACCCGGCTGGCGCGCTATTTCAACGAAACGTTCGTTGAGCATGCTGTTGTAGAGGTCCTCGACGATCCGTTGCCGGTATCCGCCGATGGTCCAATCATCCTTATGGGGCATCTTGTGATAGACGGTAACGCTCGTTTGCCCGATTTCCTTGTCGGTCACGAGGGTGAAAAGCGTTTCGGGATGTTCGGGAATGTCGTAGGTTCCGCGTTCGCGAACCTTCGCTGTTGAGGGTGTCAGCGGTTCAAAGTGTCGTTTTACGAGGGCTTCAATTTCGGACCGGTTGAAGTCGCCGACCGCGATCACAGCCATCAACTCGGGCCGGTACCAGTCACGGTAGAAACGTCGCAACGCGTCGTGGCTGAACTTTTCCAGGCTCTCACGCGTTCCAATGGGGAGACGGTTTGCATACCGCGAGTCTTTGAGAAGGACGGGAAACTGCTTGTCGCGCACTCGAGATCCGGCACCCTGGCCCCCTCTCCATTCCTCGATGACTACACCTCGTTCCTTGTCGATCTCTTCGGAATCCAGGGTCAGCCCGTGCGCCCAGTCCTCCAGGACCTGGAAAGCTTTGGCCATGTTTTCGCGCGAATCGGTGGGAAGCCGCAGGTTGTATATCGTCTCATCGAACGATGTGGAGGCGTTCAGTCCCTGCCCCAGCCGCATCCCGATGGACTCCATGAAGCGGACGAGTTCCTGCTTCTCGAAATTCTCGGTGCCATTGAACGCCATGTGTTCGAGAAAGTGTGCGAGGCCGCGTTGATCGTCATCCTCGACGATCGATCCCACTTTGACGACCAGGCGGAGTTCGGCGCGATTTCTGGGCTCGCGGTTTTCCCGGATGTAGTACCGAAAGCCATTGGCGAATTTCCCGACGGTGACTCTGGGGCTGACCGGCGTCAGTTGATCAAGCGGCGCTGTCCGCGCCTCTTCGGGAACTGCCACCGTGACCTGCGCCTGAGCGGCCAGATCGACGAAAACAGCCGAAGCGAGCAAAACCGACGGCAACAGAATCCACAGGATTCGCTGATCAGCACGGCTTCTCATAAACGATCTCCCTCTTCCTTTGGGATTCAGAACGGAAACTTAAGCGATAGTAGTGCGAATTTCCGCCCCGTGCAACGCGTGGAAAGTTATGATTTCCGTCCCGTTAGGCAACCTGGCTGATCAGAGTAAAGGGAGGCATCTGAAGATGAAAAGCTGGAAGGTTCGGTCTTCATTGAGGCTGGCAGTGTTGATCCTGACTGTGATTCCCGCGTTTGCTGAAGAGAAGTATGAGGTTTGGGCCGTCGATCAATCCAACTCTCTGGGCTTCACCTATGGGGGAACGATTTACATCTACGATGGTAAGGACCTTGAGAGTGGCCGCGGCGCCGCTGAAGCGGTCCCGGAAAAAATTGATCTGCGAGGACCGGCAAGCGAATTGTGTTTCAGCCTGACCGGTGCGAATCCGGTTCGCCCCCACATGATCGCGATGAATGCCTCGAACACTCACGCGATTATTTCGTTTGTCGCTTCGGGCCATGTCCTGATCATGAATGCCGCAAGTCGAACGCCAGTGGACTGCATCCGAACCAGTATTGGAGCCGGCGGCGCCCGTCAGGTTCATTTTGCGGTCCCGTCTCCGGATGAAACCTATATCGCGGTTGCGAATCAGAATGGGAAGCTCTTTGAGAGAATCGACACGAACTACGAGACGGATACTTTCGCACTGAACACCGCTGCGGGCATCAACCTGGCGACGTGCACGACTCCCAACGGAGTCGCTTGTGAACTCGCCAACGTCCGCCCGGACAATGCGCCAATCTGTCCCCTGATCGAATCAACCAGTCAGTACACATTCGTGACATTGCGGGGCGGGGGATTGCTGATTGTCGATGCCAGGAGCACACCGATGCAGATCGTAGCGGAGTATGACCGCAGCGTGGTTCGTCCCAATGGCTGCCTGGGCATCCAGTTGGGATCAAAAATGTACGTGGATTCGGGCGGAGGTACTGCGGCGCAGTTGTTCGGTGCGCACCTCTATGTTTTTCCGGTCACCGGCTTTTCGTCATTGAACCCGCCAAACACGCCGGCACCACAGGTCATCCTCAGCACTAATGAGGAGGAGAGTGATGCTCACGGTGCAACGCTTTCAAAGGACGGCAAGTATCTGTGGATGGCGGATCGCGGCCGGAATTTCATCTGGGTGATCGACACGGATACGGATCGGATTGCCGGAATGATTCCTCTTGTGGGGCCACCGAGCAGCGACCCAACACCCGATCTGCTTTCAACCTCCCCGAACGGCAGTCATGTGTTCATGTCTCTGCGGGGGCCTAATCCGTTAACGGCCGATCCTCATGTCAGTACCGGAAGCACGCCTGGTGTCGGCGTGA